>NZ_SLWB01000008.1 GCF_004340205.1 Acetobacteroides hydrogenigenes | reverse complement strand
TAAGGCGCTCAGCCGAGCGGTACTAATTGCCCAGTAGAGCTCCGAGAGGGCCGCGCCCTTAGCGGGCAGACGCCGCTTCGTCCGAAGAATGTCAAGAATCTAAAGATACAAGATTTTAGACGTTAGACGAAGACCGAATGGCATATGCCGTGAAGTCTAAAGTCTAGGTACTAAATACTAAAGTCTAAAAATAAGACTTAGGTGGCTAGGCGGCGGGGCTCCACCCCTTCCCATTCCGAACAGGGCCGTTAAGCCCGCCAGCGCCGATGGTACTGCTACACCAAGCGGGAGAGTAGGTGGCCGCCAAACCTATAGAGCCTCGATCTGTTGATCGGGGCTTTTTTATAAAAGGACATTAGATCTGAGACGTTAGATGTTAGATGGCTTACGCCAGAAGTAGTCAACATCACTACAAGCATCTAGCACTATAACCGAATGAAAACAGATACTAGACATTAGATCGGATGATAAGAGGTTAGGCGAAGAAGTCTAGCATCTAATATCTAAAGTCTAACATCTGGAAAAATACTTAGGTGACTAGGCGGCGGGGTTCCACCCCTTCCCATTCCGAACAGGGCCGTTAAGCCCGCCAGCGCCGATGGTACTGCTACACCAAGCGGGAGAGTAGGTGGTCGCCAATCTTACAGAGGCCTCGAGAGAAATCTCGGGGCCTTTTTTTGTTAAGACTCATGATAAAAAGAGGCAAGATCTTTCAGCTATATCTTGCCTCTTGTGTCTCAAATCGTGTATCTCTTCTACTCATTTGCCAGCTGCCAAACGGTGTAGAAGGCAAAGTTGGTGATGCGTTCCAATCGGGGATAGCTTATTTTATCTGCTTCGTCGGAGGGTTTGTGGTAGTCGGGATGCTTACCGGTGGTGAGTGAGATTGCCGGGATGCTCTTTTTTACGAACGATGCATGATCGGAACCATGGGTCCACGACATCCTGTCGCTATCGGCCAGCTTGCCGCTGATGTCGATGCCTGCCCGCTTCGCGTTTTGGTTAAGTTTGTGCGTAAAGGTGCTGTCGGTGCTGCCAAGTACAAGGGGATAGACGTACATGCTGGTATCGGTGTGGCTTTGGTTGGTGCGGCCAACCATGTCGAGGTTTACCACCATCCTTGTTTTGCTTAGGGGAATGATGGGGTTTTCGGCCATGTAGCTCGATCCGATTAGCCCCATCTCTTCGGCCGTAAATGCCGCTACAACAATGGTTCTTTTGGGCGAGTACCCATTCTTTTTTGCCTGTGCCAGCATGCGAGCAACCTCCATAATGGCTGAGGTGCCCGATGCGTTATCGTCGGCGCCGTTGTAAATGGTATCGGTATCAGCGGTCTTCCTTAGCGATTTTTGGTAGATGTGGTCGTAGTGGGCGCAGAGGATTACCGCTTCGTCCTTTTTGTCGGTTCCTTCTATAAGGCCCACCACGTTTTCGGTGCCAATCGTTGTTAGCTTATCGGCTGGCGTGCGCCCAATGAACTCGATGGTTTCGCCTAGGCGTAGCCCCGCGTTGGGGCTGTCGGCCTCCTGCTCCTTATTCTTGAATAGCTTCCTAAGAAAGATCTCGTCGATTAGGAGGATGTTGAGCGCCGGATGCCGCTCGAGAAAGGGGAGCGCTCGGCTGTAGTACTCGTTTTCTTTGGCCTTGAACGATCGCGTAAAGGGCGAGGTGAAGACGGTGTCGCCCGCGTCGTTGGTCGATTGTAGGAGCAGGTTGGATAGGGCAAATCGGCTTTTCCTGAACTCGATCAGCTTCTTGCTGGGCAGGAGCAGCATAAAGGTCCCCTTTGCCTTGCCCTTGGTGGCCTCCTCTATTTTGGCCAATCCCTCGTCGATCGATTGGGCCTCTACAACCGGCACATAGCTTCTTTTGCCCTTTGCCGCATCCGTAGGGCCCATGTAGGGGGTAACCTCGGTGTCGCCAAATCCTCTGGCCGACAACACAACCATATCGTTGAGCATGTACACCCTTTGCGAGGTGCTTTTTATGGTTGCCGTTACGGCAAAGTGGTCTTGAACTGGTGCAAGGTGCAGCGCGAAGCTTTGGTAGTAGGGCGATGCCCCTTTGGTGCCTATTGGTGCCACCCCGCTTTTACTAAGCTGCTGGGCGATGTAGGCGGCCGCCCTTTTTTGTCCTTCGCTGCCCGCCCTGCGGCCGTTAAGCTCGTCGGAGGCCAGGTAGTAGAGGTGCTTCTTTAGGTTCTTGACCTGTGCGTTGGCTGCTGGAACGTTCTCCTGCGCGCTGCCGATGTAGGCAAGGTGTAGAAGTAGGGTTAGCGTTAGGTACTTTTTCATTGGTATCGGTTTTGTGAAGCTATGTGCTCGTTTTATTTTGAAACTTCGGTTGGTGTAACTTGTAAGTTAGGCTCTAGATGCGCTGCTTGCTCTTCTGCTTCCTCTTTTTCTTCAGAGTCGCTAAAGATTCTGTTGTAGTCGGCTTGTTCTATTTCGAAAGCCCTATAATCGCTTTTCTGTATTTCATCGCTTAAGTAGTCTTCGAGATACTTTTGAATCATGAGAAGCCTGATTTGGCCTTTTTTCGTTTTGCAGTCAACATTTTTAAAATAGTTCCTTACTTCATCCTTGCTGTTATTGAATATCTGCATTAATAATGGGTGAAAAGAAACTTTTTTGACATCTTCCCATTGTATGTAATCTTTTATACAGTTTTTCACAAATTCATCAGGATTCTGCTCGATGTACTTCTTGAATAGTTTACATGCATTTTCATCAATTTTAGTACTGCTCTTAATACGTTTTTCAGGTTCTAGTACTATCCCTCCACAAGCAAAAAAAGCAACTTCAGTTATGTCGTAAGAAATATTTCTTTCGATTACTTTTCTTAAATGTTTTATTGCCGATTGAACGACCTTACTTTCATCGAAGAGGGTGTATTCACGTGGTTGGTGAATGATTTCTCTATAAGCATTAGATTTTATGTAAATTCTAGGTTCAAGATCAAACTTAGTGTAGTGCTGAATATATGGGTCGGGAGAATCCTTGTCGGTTTCATCTAGCTTTTCAAGTATAGCAAGTAAGTTTACATTGCGGTTTTTATGTCTTTCAAAATATTTATTTGTTAAAAATAATGCCTGTTCCAAACTGTTTGAGGGATTACTGGTGCTTAACGCTAACGCTAGCAGTAACTCAAAATGCGCTTCCAGATCATTCGATCCTATACTTATTTCGCCATTAGTAAATGCAGTAAAAGTATCATCAGCACATTTTCTATAAAAGGAGTCGTTAAAGTTCTCTCGGATTACTATAAGCCGGTTGAGTATATCAGCCGCGTTGGAAAGGTTAATATCAATTCCTTTAAAACCGTAAACCCCATACTTTCTATACCTATCTATATATTCCGTATAGTGAATGGAGTTACTCCGAAGAAAGTATTCTAAATACTTAACAAAAAGATTATCTCCATTTTCGTTTAGTAGTAGAAAGTACAGCAAAGGGTGTTTGCTGTTAAAATCGTCCTGCTCTTTTTTTCTTTTTTCCTTTTCTTTTTCTCTTTCTCTTTCTTGCGTTTTCTCGTTAACCCCATAATAACTAGTATCTGGACCATAAATACCTTTCGATTCCTGAATTAGCCTTAGCAGATGCTTGCCTCTTCCTTCTTTTGGTAAAGTACTTTTTAAACTATTGAAAGTATCCCGAATGAGAGCAAACTCCTCTGGTTGGTAGTAGGAAATGTAAGTGAAAACTAGCGTATATTTCACGGGGACTATTTCAAAATGGGGTAGCCCGCTTTCTACAACAAGCGCGTTGAAAACGCGCTTAACCTTGCGGAGGTTGTCGAATAAGCAGGTAAATTCTTTTTTGAGGTCACCATTTTTCAATGCAATCTCGGGGTGGGCCTTAAAAAAGGCAGAGCTGTTTATCTGCTCTTTTAGAATTTCGTAGTAATCCTTTGCCGAAGATGGAAGCTCAAACTGGAAATTTATAATCTTATCGGGATAGGTTTGGGCAATGCGTTCGTCTTCGAAGTATTTGCTTAGCACTGTTTCTACATAATTCCTATCGTAGGTAAGCACAAAAATGGTATTGCTAAAGCTGGCTGTGTTGCGCACCAGCTTAAACATGGCCAGCAGCTCCTCCTTATCGAGGCGGTCGGTGTCGTCAATAAATACGACAAAGCGGAGGTCTTGTCTTTTTATGCAGCTGTTTATTGTTTCGAGTATTGCGCCTAAATCTTGGCTGGGGCAAATGCTTTCTACAACCTTTCCGACGATTCCCGTACCATCGGCAGCAGCCAGCACCTTGCCATACTGGCGGAACTTCATTCGTAGCCGTATCTCGGGAGTATTTTCGGCCATAAGGCTAAAGAAGTCGGTGGTTATTTGTTGTACCTTGCTGCTCATCCAAGGGTTAAAGTCGAGGATGCGTATGGCCTCGTCCTTTTTGAGGTTGGCCTTTACCAAGTTTATAAAGGAGGTCTTGCCCGAGCCCCAGTTTCCCTCTATCCCAAAAACAAATGCATGCTTATTATCTACAATATTGCGGATGTTGGTTGAGATGGAATCGGCATATAGTGAAAAGCCCAACTTATCAGTGTCGAAGACTTCAATTGGTTCGTCTTTTTGTAAAAGAGATGGTAACCTATCGTAAACTTTTGGATTGTCATTTCTATGTATAAGTAGAAGAATGGAGTAAAAAATGGTGAAGAATAGTGCTGTATTAAAAAAGTCGGTGTTCAACCAGTAGGTAGATTTTGAAAATCCAAATATGAGTTGAATCAAGTACCAACTCGAAATAGGGACAAGACAATAAGCAACATACGCTGGTTCAATTGTTGATTTAAAGTCTTTCTTTTGAATCCTATATAGAGGATATAGAGTTGAAATAATAAAGAAATAGAGAACTATGTCGGGGTGTTCTCCTTCCGTAAAACAATTATTCCCTATTCCAAAGATGATGCTATCCAGCTTCTCTCTCATCAAAAAGTAAACCGCCACAAAAACCGAGAGGTAAAAGACGTACCGCCCCCAGAAACCCTTAATTATCCGATACAGTATCATAGTTGGTATATTTTTCGTCCTAAATATCGCTAAAAAGCGGGCTGGTTGTGCTTACCTGCACGTGAATCGTCCCAAAAAAGTCTGACAAAGCAAAACACGGAGAGTTTTTCGTCCAAAAAAGTCTGGCGGAGCAAAACACGGAGAGTTTTTCGTCCAAAAAAGTCTGGTGGGGCAAAACACGGAGAGTTTTTGTTCCAAAAAAGTCTGGCGGGGCAAAACACGGAGAGTTTTTGTTCCAAAAAAGTCTGGCGGAGCAAAACACGGAGAGTTTTTGTTCCAAAAAAGTCTGGTGGAGCAAAACACGGAGAGTTTTTCTTCTAAAAATCTAGGAAAACCGAGGATGGATAAATTTTTTGATAAAAAATAAATACAAAATAGTACAACATAACATAAGTTTACTAAATTAGCCCCTGTTAAAACCAAATTGTAAACAAATCATGATTGAAACCACCAATTTTAGGCTAATGAACCTAACGGAAAAGCAGGGTTTCGTTAGCGCATTTCTACCTCCTGTGGAGAAGCTGCTCGGTAAAAACCCCAGCTTTATACCTTACATCGATCGCGTAAAAGGCAACTTCGACCTTTTCGTAAAAACCACCGAAGAGCTAAGCCATCCTGAGCTTACCGAAAAGGTAGTAGAGGGCGACAACCTCCGCGATGGGGGTATTAATGGTCTTAAAAGTAATGCTGCTCGAAGCGTAAACCGTAAAGATCCCGCATGGGTTGAAGCAGGTAAGCTTATACTGCGGATATTCCACGACTTTGGTGATGGCATGGCCACCCTTCCGTTGGAACAGGAAACAACCAGCATTGACAATCTGCTGGCCGAGATCGATCGCAACCCTGTGCTTAGGGCGGCAATTACCACCATCCAGTCCGATGCTTGGCTTCAGGATATCCGCGATGGGCAGAAAATTGTAAAGGATGCCGTTGAGCAGCGTAGAGCAGGCGGCTTTGTCAACAGCTTACCATCGTCCTTCGTGGCCGCAAAGCCTTTGGCCGCAAACTTGGAAAAGCTGATTGACTACATCAACCTAAAGATTGATTTTGAGCCAACACCTGAGCTTACCGCTCTTGCCAATGGGCTTAACGAAATCATAGTAGACTACAATAAGAAAATTAAGCTTCGCCAAACGCTCCGCGATCAGGAAAAGGAGAAAAATGAGGGTGCGAAGTAGAATATAGCCGTGAGGTATTGCTCGTTTTAATTAGGTTTATGTTAAAGTAGGGGGTGAGCTTAGCACCCCGGTTGTCAGTTCAAAACTTCTACCGTGAGGGTAGTATTGGTCAGACATTAATAGTTAGTGGGGGGAAGCTGCACCTGTTGCAGCTTCCTTTTTTGTGTGGAAGTCCTTTGCGAGGGCTTGCACGGCGAAGGTGCCGGGCGCAGCATGCCTGCAAAATTTGCAGTGGCGCTAGGAACTGTACAAGAAATCGCTACCTTTGGGCAATTAGCTCGAATACATTAAATTTAACAAAATAGCTATGAGACGATACTTATACCTCCTGCTGCTGGCTGCCTCTGTTGCTGTATCGTGCGCAAAGGACGAAAGCGTGCCGACAATTTCGAGAAACAACTCGGGGGTATTGGCCAAGGATATTGCAGGCACTTGGACCTTTGAGCCTCCTACGGCCGAAAATATAGTAGTTAAGGGCACGACTGCCGAGCTTACCGATATGGTAAAGGCCCAGCTTATTTCCATGATGAACGAGCGAATTCCCCTATACCTAAGGCTCGATGTTACCTTCGATGGCAGCATGTACTGCTCGGGCGAGAGTAGCGTAAGCGATCCTAAGGTCCGCTACCAGGGCGTGTACCTCGTTTGCGGCGGCCGCCTAAATGCGACGCTAAACTCGCCAACCGAAAGGCTATCCATATACGGGCTGCTCGAAAAGGGCGAGGGTGCTTCGTTTATCCTTAACTTCGACGAGGATGCCTATATAGAGCACTACGCGCAGCTGCTTAAACAGCAGCAGCCACCGGGGGCTACCTCGGATGCTGTAAAATCGGTTCTGGAGAAGATGCGAGCCGACATTACGGAGCTCCGATGTCCAATAAAGCTGATTAAAAAGGAAACAGAGTAGCGCCCTTTGTTGGAGCGCTTCTGCGGGGGGGGCCTAAACGGCTTCCCCTTTTTTTATGGATCTTCGGATGCAGCGTAGCGTGGCAATGCCGTTAGCTTAAGGAATATCTTTCCCTCGGAGTATCATCCCGTGCTTGTCACGGGATCTCCATATAAAATATAAAAGAGCCTTTTATGAGGAGATACCGGCCCTAGCCGTCAAGTTAAGCCGATGCATAGAATTACATTTATTAAAATAACAGGATAAATATTAAGTACCAGCATATAATTGAAAACTGTTTATCCTCCCGCCCAAGCGGGAGAATAACGTGCTGCTATTGGGCGTATGTCCTTTTAAATTCAGCCTTAACTTGACATCTATGGATCACGGCCTTTGCCGGGATGACAAGAATAAAGTCGGTTTCCTTAAGTTAAAAGATATTGGCCTCCGCTAGGGGCGATAACCTTCGAAATAGAATGGCCTAATTCTTTTTAGCGAAATATTTGAGGTGGCGCTTCATCTTTTTGCCCCTTCGGATGCTGACAAGCGCGTAGGGGTTAGCTTACTATTGGGCAAATGGGTGAAGATCTCTTGCCGTTTTTGTAACTTCCGCATCGTATTTACGGGTAACCGAATACTACGGTACAAAAACTTTTTACGATGCTCAACAGAATGTATAAAGCGTGCCTATGCATCGCTATCTTTTCCGCAGCAGGGCTGGCTGCGCCGGCTCAAGGCAGCCCATTTAAAAAGAACTGGATCGATTTCAACAAGAATGGGGTAAAAGACCCCTACGAGAATACAACGCTCTCCACTCCCGAGCGTGTAAAGGATTTGGTGTCGAAAATGACCGTCGAGGAGAAGGTGGGCCAGCTGCTCGCTCCGCTCGGATGGCCCATGTACGAGCGGAAGGGCAACGAGATTCTGCTTACCAGTAAGCTGAAGGAGGAGGTTCGAAATCGGCATATCGGAATGCTTTGGGCGTTTATGCGTGCCGATCCGTGGACCGAGCGCACGCTGGTATCCGGACTAAATCCGCAGCTGGCGGCTAAGGCTACCAACCAGCTGCAGCGCTACGTAATAGAGAATAGCCGTTTGGGAATCCCTATACTCTTGGCCGAGGAGGCGCCCCATGGGCACATGGCCATTGGCGCCACGGTGTTCCCAACATCGGTGGGGCTATCGTCAACCTGGAATCCTGCGCTTGTAGGCGAGATGGCTCAGGCTGTAGCGCTCGAGGTGCGCAAGCAGGGTGGGCATGTTGCCTACGGCCCGGTGCTCGACCTGCTGCGCGATCCGCGCTGGTCGCGAACCGAGGAGTCGTTTGGCGAAGATCCCTACCTGATCTCGGAGTTTGGGGTAGGCTACGTTCGTGGATTGCAGGGCAGCAACCTCAAGAGCGGGCGTAACGTCATATCCACCCTAAAGCACTTTGCCGCCTACGGAATGCCCGAAGGGGGGCATAACGGCGGAAGCTCGCACATCGGCGAGTACGAGATGAACGAGTACGTTTATCCGCCCTTTAAGGCCGCTGTCGAGGCAGGCGCTCGCACCGTAATGGCCTCGTACAACGAGGTTGATGGCATTCCCTGCCACTCCAACCGTCAAATGCTTACAGATGTGCTGCGCGATGGGTGGAAGTTCGATGGCTTCGTGTTCTCCGATTTGGGCGGATTGGAGTTGCTTAAGGGGCACGGCGTTGCTGCCGACTACAAGGAGGCAACCTTTAAGGCGTTTACCGCCGGGGTTGATGCCGATTTGGGCTCGAACTGCTACCATAAAAACCTTGAGCAGCTGGTAGCCGAGGGTAAGATTGATGTTGCCATCCTAGATAGATCGGTGGCTCGTGTGCTGGCTGCCAAGTTCGACCTCGGGCTCTTCGACAACCCTTTTGTTGACGAAAAGGAGGTGCTGTCATCATCGGTAATACAGGAGCATCGTGCGCTTGCCCGTAGGGTGGCGCGTGAGTCCATTGTTCTTCTTAAAAATGAAAAATCGACCTTGCCGCTAAGCCGCGAGGTTAAATCGATTGCCGTAATAGGCCCCAATGCCGACAACGTTTACAACATGCTGGGCGACTACACCGCACCGCAGCGCGATGGCAGCGTTATCACCGTGCTTCAGGGAATAAAGAACCATTTAGGGCCGCAGACAACGGTGCGCTACGCCAAGGGATGCTCCATTCGTTCCGAGTCGGAGGATGGGTTTGCCGAGGCTCTGTCGGCCGCACGCCAATCGGATGTGGTGGTTATGGTGATGGGTGGCTCTAGCGCCCGCGACTTCTCATCGAAGTACGAGGTTACAGGAGCCGTTAAGGTTACCGAGGATATGAAGAACGATATGGAGTGCGGCGAGGGTGTCGATAGGGCAACGCTAAACCTGATGGGTAAGCAGGAGAAGCTAATGCAGCAGATTGCCGCATTGGGTAAGCCTGTGGTTCTTGTGCTAGTAAAGGGGCGTCCGCTTAGCATTAATTGGGCTAACGATAATATTCCTGCCATTGTAGATGCTTGGTATCCGGGCATGGAGGGCGGAAACGCCATTGGCGATGTTCTTTTTGGCGACTATAACCCAGCTGGAAGGCTTACCATGTCTGTACCTCGCTCGGTAGGGCAGCTGCCGGTTTTCTACAATACCAAGCGAGCCGCCAATCGCAGCGACTATACCGATGAAAAGGGAACACCGCTTTACCCCTTTGGCTACGGGCTTAGCTATACGCAGTTCGAGTATAGGGGTATCAGCGCCGAAAAGCTGCAGGGACGCAAAGACTCTCTAGTTAAGGTAACGGTAAGGGTTGCTAACACCGGCAAGCGTGATGGCGATGAGGTGGTGCAGCTTTACCTTAAGCAGCTGGTGGCTAGCCATACCACTCCTAATAAGCGATTGGTTGCCTTTAGGCGTACCCCCGTAAAGGCAGGCGAGGAGGTGAGCATCACCTTTACGCTTCCCGCAAAATCGTTTGAACTTTACCAGGGAGGTGGCAAATGGGCCATAGAGCCGGGTAAGTTTATGCTGATGGTGGGAGGCTCTTCTGCCAATACGATACTAGAGCAGAGCATTGAACTATAGCCATACAAAAATCCCCATCCGAAAGTCAGATGGGGATTTTTTATTTCGATTACTCCTTAATCAGCTTTTTGTACTTCACGCGGTGTGGAGTCACATCGCCGAGGCGCTTCTTCTTGTTCTCCTCGTAGTCGGTGTAGCCACCCTCGAAGAATACCACCTGCGAGTCGCCCTCGAAGGCAAGAATGTGCGTAGCGATACGGTCGAGGAACCAGCGGTCGTGCGAGATTACCACGGCGCAGCCGGCAAACTCTTCCAAGCCTTCCTCCAGCGCACGGAGCGTGTTAACGTCGATATCGTTGGTAGGCTCGTCGAGTAGCAGCACGTTGGCCTCTTCCTTAAGCGTTAGCGCTAGGTGTAGGCGGTTGCGCTCGCCACCCGAAAGGTTCTTTACGAGTTTCTCCTGATCGGCACCCGAGAAGTTGAAGCGCGATACGTAGGCGCGGGCGTTCACCGAACGTCCTCCGAGCATCATCAGCTCGTTACCCTCCGAGATCACGTTGTAAACGCTCTTTTCGGGATCGATGTTCTTGTGCATCTGGTCGGCGTAGCCAACCTTTACGGTTTCGCCCACCGAGAAGGTTCCGCTATCGGGCGTTTCCTGGCCCATGATAAGCTTAAAGAGCGTGGTTTTACCCACACCATTAGGACCGATAACCCCTACGATACCTGCAGGTGGAAGCGAGAAGGTGAGGTCTTCGAATAGCACCTTGTCGCCATACGCCTTGCTTACGCCCTGCACGTCGATAACGTGGTTGCCCAAGCGTGGACCGTTGGGGATAAATATTTCGAGCTTTTCTTCCTTCTCCTTGCTATCCTCGTTAAGCAGCTTGTCGTAGGCCGATAGACGTGCCTTGCTCTTTGCCTGACGGGCCTTTGGGGCCATGCGCACCCACTCGAGCTCGCGCTCTAGGGTCTTACGGCGCTTGCTTTCGGTCTTTTCTTCCTGAGCTAGGCGCTTGCTCTTTTGGTCGAGCCAGCTGCTGTAGTTGCCCTTCCAAGGAATACCCTCACCACGGTCGAGCTCGAGGATCCATCCGGCAGCGTTGTCGAGGAAGTAGCGGTCGTGGGTAACGGCAATAACCGTTCCCTTGTACTGCTGAAGGTGCATTTCCAGCCACTGGATGCTCTCGGCATCGAGGTGGTTGGTAGGCTCGTCGAGCAGCAGCACGTCGGGTTGCTGAAGCAGCAGGCGGCAGAGGGCTACGCGGCGGCGTTCACCTCCCGATAGCACGCCAACCAGCTGGTCGGGCTCTGGGCAGCGAAGTGCATCCATGGCGCGCTCGAGCATGCTGTCGAGCTCCCAGCCGTTCACGTGGTCGATCTGCTCGGTAAGTTCGCCCTGGCGCTCGATGAGCTTGTTCATCTCGTCGTCGCTCATGGGCTCCATGAACTTGGCGTTTACCTCCTCGTACTCTGCTAGCAAATCGACAACGGGCTGAACACCCTCCATAACGATTTCCTTCACCGTTTTGCTATCGTCGAGCTTAGGTTCCTGCTCGAGGTAGCCAACGCTGTATCCGGGCGAGAAAACTACATCGCCCTGTATGGATTTGTCTAATCCGGCGATAATGCGTAGCAACGTAGACTTACCCGAACCGTTCAAACCGATGATGCCGATCTTGGCACCGTAGAAGAACGACAGGTAGATGTTGTTCAGAATCTTTTTGTTGTTGTTTGGGAGCACTTTGCTCACCCCAACCATCGAGAAGATAATTTTTTTGTCGTCGGACATATGTTAAGTTAGATATTAAACTTTTGTTTTAGATATTAGACGTTAGATAGTAGATGTTAGATAAGGGTAAGTGAGCCTTTGTGCATTTCTCATGTCTAACATCTTGCGTCTAAAATCTCTTATCTAGTATCTGGCAATTCGCTCGATATCCCAGCGGGTAAAACCATTCTTTTGCAGCTTGTTGGTTTTATGGTAGCCGTAAAAGTACAGCTTAGCATCGTCAGTACCAAACAGCATTTTATAGCAACGTGCTGTAACCTCGCCTTTAGGGCAAACAAGAAACGAAACAACGGTATTTGGACGACGCTCTTCTACCGCCTTTACGATTTCTTCGCGTGATACAAAGCGAATTTCGTTCTTATTCTTTTTGTCCATTCGTTCTGGGCTAACACCCGATGTTACATCATCCTTGCAGATTAGAATTGTTTTATTGGCAAGCTCTTCTACGTTTTTATTGTAGAAACGTAGGCTTTCCTCTAAAATACCAGGGATCATCTTCAGGTTTTGAACGTGCATCTGAAGAAAATCTAGCAGCGTTGGGAGCATGTACATGTTATCGAGAGCCTCGTCGAGCGTTGTTCCAAACGGGATAAATCCAAGGTCGGGCATATCTGCATAGTTTGCAGCGTTGCCTCCTACCGAAAGGGCCAGAAAGTAGTAAGGATTCTCACGCTTATCGTTGCTGTAGCGAACTTCTGTAATGCCTAGGAACGAGTTTTTTGCATCCGTTCTTAGGTTCTCAAATTCAGTTGAGTCTACATATTTTAAAGGGGTAACCTTCCAGTGCTTGGTGAGGTTGTCTTTAAGCGAGAGGTCTACCATCTTATTCTCGTTGAAGATTAAGACAGACGTTGTTGATTTGAAAAAGCGCTCAACATCTGCAGATGTCGCCTTTTTGCCTTGAGCTAGTGCTGCTAGCGAAAGCGTTAAGGTAAATGCAATTAATCCTATTTTCTTCATTTTCATTTGAGTTGGTTGCTTAAGCAAAAGTAAGAAGGCTTGCTGCAATAGCAAGCCTTCTTCAGCTTAATTAAGCGAATATGCAGTCTCCTACTTTTTTGATAGCTTCTTTAGGTCCGACTCCAGCATTCCATCAGGCTTAGATCCTGACATGCGGTGCATGTCGAAGTAGTACAGTAGGCCATCAGATGCACTAAATACCATCTTGTACACACGCTCTTGCATTCTTTGTCCATCGGGACCAACCTTGTGGATAAACATTACATTCTCATCTTTTTTGGCAATAGCATCTTCGATATCTTCGGGGTTAACAACCTTTACAGGGTAGGGGTAAGCCTTGCGCTGCTTGGTGATGTCGCGCATGTCCTTCTCAAGATCTTTCTCTACAACCCAAAGCTCTTTCATCTTTACCTTAGGAGCGTTATCGTTGTAGTCGTCAAGCATGTCAGCCTTTAGCAGCTTTGGATCGGCCTTGAGCGCAAGGATGTGCTGCTGGAAAAAGCGTAGGAATGCCTCTAGCTTGTAGTAGTAGGATGCATCTCCATTTTTTGTATAGCCAGCCGGTATGCTGATAACCTCTGGCATATCGGTAACCTTGCTGGTTGCCGAGCCGTTCATGGCGCAAAGGTGGGTGTAGCTAACCGAAATATTTTCCTCTGGGTATTTGAAGTCAACTAAAACTAAGAACGACTTGTCACGCTCCTTACGCATCTGTTCAAACTGGGCCGATGTAATAAATTCGAACTTGGTAAGGGTCCAGTTGGTGCTCATAGCCTCCTTAATCTTTAGGTTGTACGAGCTTATCGGATTCGACTCAAGAACTACGTAAGTAGTATTCTTTAAGAAGGTATTCACATCATCAACAGTGGGTTTATACCTCCCCGCAAAGAGCGATGTGCTCAATGCTCCCAACAAAACAGCCAGTAATATCCTTTTCATAAAATTCCCTTTTAAATTATACGCTGCCAAATTTAAGATTTAGCGGCTATCTTTAAAAATAAAAAATGCCAAAAGTAGGATGCCTTCATCCATGCGGTGGTGCTTAATTAGCACAAGAGAGTCGTGATAATTAGAAAAATCTGTTATTTTCGAAACCTTAATTCTGGGAAAATATGAAACTTGTAAAAGAAGAAGATTTAATGAAGGCGGCCAATCTCCAAGGCTTAGGAGGAGAGGGGATTGCTAAACTTTTGATGTTTATCTTGGGCTTTAATAAGGTAAATGATATTTACTCAAAAATAGGGAATAATAGTGGCCTTGACTTTATAAATAGCCTGCTCGAAGAGCTAGATATCAAATACGACATCAATCCAGAAGAGCTTAAAAGAATCCCTCAAGGGGGATTTATCACCGTATCGAACCATCCGTTTGGAGGTATCGATGGCATTTTGCTGATGCTGCTGATATTACAGCAGCGTCCAGATTTTAAGGTTATGGTTAATTTTCTTCTCCAGAAGATTAAGCCGATTGAAGATTTTTGTCTTCCTGTTAACCCGTTTGAGAATAAGAAATCGATAAACTCAAGCCTAGCAGGTATCAAGAGTGCCATTAAGCATGTAAAAGAAGGGCATGGTTTGGGGATCTTTCCTGCCGGAGAGGTTTCGGCTTTTAACCAAAACCTTTTTAATGTAGCCGATAAGCAGTGGAACGACTCCATAATGAAGCTTATTAAAAGCGCAGAGGTTCCTGTTGTTCCAATTTACTTTCATGGCAGCAACTCCAACCTATTCCATCTTCTTGGACTGGTACACCCCATGCTTCGTACCGTTAAGCTACCATCGGAGCTGCTAAATAAGAAGAATAAGACAATAAAGATACGGATCGGAAACCCAATATCTGTTGAGGAGCAGCGAGAGTTTAAGAGTGGAGACATTTCGCGTTACACTCGCTACTTGAGAGCAAAAACGTATGCGCTCAGCGCTCCTATTAACGATAGCGAAGTGAAGAAGTTCTTTAAGCCTCGTATTGTTAAAAAAACGGCTGTAGAGGAGATCGTAGCGCCTGTTGATCCAGCCATAGTGCAGGCCGAAGTTGCTGCGCTGAAAAGCGAGTACCTGCTGTTTACTAGCAAGAACTATTCGGTGATTTGTGCTCCATCTGTTGAGATGCCCAATATTATCAATGAAATTGGTCGCTTGCGCGAGGTTACCTTTCGCCAGGTAGGCGAAGGAACCAACCAAAAGATCGATATCGATGAGTTTGATTTGTACTACAACCAGCTCTTTATTTGGGATGATGATGCAAATGCCATAGTTGGAGCTTATCGTGTTGGTAAGGGCCAAGAGATTATGGATCGCTACGGAAAGAAGGGCTTTTACATCCAGTCGCTCTTTAAAATTAGCGATGATTTTGGTCCTGTGCTGACTCAAAGTATAGAGTTGGGGCGCTCGTTTATTGTGTCGGAGTACCAGCGGAAGCCTCTACCTCTATTCCTGCTTTGGAAGGGAATTCTCTACTTCTTGCTTAAGCATCCGGAATATAGGTACCTGATAGGTCCTGTTAGCGTGAGCAACCGTTATTCGTCGTTCTCGAAGAAGCTTATAGTGAACTTCCTTAAGGAAAACCACTACGACTACGATATGGCGAAGTTTGTTACTCCTCGAAATCGCTATAAAGCAAAGTTTGATAATATAGATTCTGAGATTATTATTCAGCAGGCAAAGGCCGATATTAATAAGATCGATAAGTTTATTAGCGATGTGGAGCCTGAAGACTACCGAATGCCGGTACTTCTGAAAAAGTACATAAAGCTTGGCGGTAGGATTATCAGCTTAAATGTCGATCCTCTTTTTAACGATTGCCTCGATGGCTTGCTTGTGCTCGATCTCTTCAATGTGCCATTCGATGTTATTACATCCTTATCTAAGGAGATTAACGACAAGAGCATCCTCGATAGGTTTAATCAAACAGACTATACTTTTGATGAGTAGCATGGCTACTCTACCATTAGTAAAAAAGGCGATCATAGGATCGCCTTTTTTACGCTCTGTTTATGGCTATAAAAAAGCGGATTGCCAGTGCTGGCAATCCGCTTTCCTTATAATCGAAAATAATCGTTACTTCTTTCCAACTTTATGTCCTGCAACTCCGTAGTAGAATATTGCTACAAAAGAGATGATGCTTAGGAAGAATGCTGCATTAGGCATGCCATTTTGGTTGAAGACACCCCAAACTACAGGGTATACTGCACCACCAACAACAGCAAGCATCATCCATCCGCCAGCTTTCTTTGTGAACGAACCAAGACCATCCATTGCAAGAGGCCATACAGCAGGCCAAACTAGTGAGCAAGAGAAGCCCATTGCGGCAAATATGAGAATCTTGACAGGAACAATCAGGGTAGTTTGCTCTAGTCCAACAAGGTTGATGAATGGGAACGTTACGGTAATGTCAGCAGGGACAAGTAGTCCTACAATCGAAAGAACAATACCAGAACCAGCACACATTGCTAATGCCTTCGACTGTGAAAGGTACTTAGGAATAAGTATAATACCGCAGATGTAGCCAATAATCAAGCCATACGAGGCAAGCGCATTGTAGAATTTGGTGTGAATCTCTGCCATGTTGAACGCTTCGCCCATAGCCTTGCTTTGTCCCATTACCATGGTTTCGATACCTACGTAAAGGAATAGCGTTAGAACGCCAAGGATAAGGTATGGGTAGTCGGTAAGCTTACCTTCGGCCTTTTCATCCTCTTTGTTTGAAGCAGAACCGCTGGTGTTCTCAATTTCTGGCATCTTAACGAAAAGAAGAACTACTGCAGTTGCTACAAATACGATGGTAATCCATACGTAAGTTGAGCTGATCTGCGAAAGCTTATCATCTTGAGTTGCTGTTGGTGCAAAGGTAATTGCCGAAGCAAGAATGATAGGGGCAAGTCCACCCGCAAACTTATTCATGATCCCCATGAAGCTAATGCGACGAGCTGCGCTTTCAATAGGGCCAAGAATGGTGATGTAGGGGTTAACAGCAGCCTGTGTCATCGTATTCCCAACTCCAGTTACGAATAGAGCTCCAAGGAAGAAGAAAAATGATCTGTAAGTTGCCGCAGGAATAAATAGGAACGACCCCAATGCAATGAAGAATAATCCTACCGACATTCCGCGCTTATATCCAACCTTGGTAACGACCCAAGCCGATGCGTTAGCTGATGCAAGGGTTGCAATAAAGAAGGCGAAAAAAACCATTTGCGACTGCCATCCTCCCTTTGGAAGGTTAAAGGTGTTTTCAAGAATTCCGTTTAGTCCTCCTGTCGCAAAGGTGACAAATCCAAAAACGGCAAAAAGCATGGCCACGACCGTGAACGGTACAATGTTGCTGCCGACTTTCTTTGTGGTTGCTGGCATTATTGATGTTTTTAAAGGTTATTTTGTTTGTCTGCGAATATACTTTTTTTTGGCTTTGATAACACACCGTAATTTTCATTTTGAATGAAAAGAGAAATGCATTGTATGGTAATGAATTGAAAATTGTGCGCAGAGGCTGTTCTCAATTGTTTTATTTTGTATTTTTCGTCCCATTTTTAAGGAAAAGAGAAGCGTGAAGAGAGCAACCTAATTTCATCTTTTGTTTTTTTCCTTTTTGTCTAAACCGTTGAGTAACAAAAAATCAAAATGACAATTGCAAAAGTACTAGAGAAGATTGAAATGCCAGACCTAGAACTGGTTTCGCAAACGTTGGATTGGGAAATTTCATCGTTTAAAATTGAGCAGGTTAATTGGGAAGCCTTTCCCTATAAGCCACGTGTTACTCTTAGGATTGGTTATAACGAAAAGGAACTCTTCTTAAAGTACAAGGTGCGCGAGCAATCGGTGAGGGCCGCTGTTGCTGAGAACGATGGCAATGTATGGGAAGATAGCTGCGTGGAGATGTTCGTTTCGTTGCAGGGCAGTATGGATTACTACAACCTAGAGCTGTCGTGCATCGGCAAGCGCCTTTTAGGCTACCATAAAGTTGGCGAAGAGGCCGTTCGCGCAGATAAGAGCGTGCTCTCTAGCATTCGCGTGCTTTCGTCGCTCGGAAATAAGCCTTTCCCCGAAAAGCATGGCGAAACAGAGTGGAATATTACCGTTGCAATTCCCTTTAAAGCATTTTGGAAAGATCGTTTTGCGCCAGTGTCTGGCGATAAGATTACTGGCAACTTCTATAAGTGTGGCGATAAGCTTACCGTTCCTCATTTCCTATCGTGGAAAAAGATTGATTTCGAAAAGCCAAACTTCCACCTTCCTCAGTTCTTTAGCGAGTTAGAGTTCGAATAAGCCCATGGTCTAACGCCGGATGCTAACGGCTTCGTGAATAGATGTTGTTAAACATCATTATCAATGTTATATAATACGATTTTGTTAGCAGAATAACAGTGAAAAATTAATAGTTTTGGGGCACAATTACTAAGGCATAAACATCTTTATTTATAGTTATGGGAAGAAAACTTTTGATTAGGGACTTGACCATGCGTGATGGTCAGCAGTCTCTATTTGCAACAAGAATGACTCAGGCACAAGTTGAAAGACTGTTACCTTTCTACAAAGATGCCAACTTCTATGCAATGGAAGTTTGGGGAGGTGCAGTTCCTGATTCAGTGATGCGTTACCTTAACGAGAACCCTTGGACTCGTTTGGAATCGATTAAGGCTGCTGTTGGAAATGTTTCTAAGCTTACAGCTCTTTCTCGTGGACGTAACCTTTTTGGCTATGCTCCTTACACCGAAGAGATTATTGACGGTTTCTGCCGCAACTCTATCGAGTCGGGTCTTGGTATCATGCGTATCTTCGATGCCCTAAACGACGTGAACAACGTTAAGGCTACCATTAAGTACGTTAAGAAGTATGGTGGTATTGCCGACTGCGCGGTTTGCTACACCATCGATCCTCACCAACCAGAGCTTTCGTTCACCGAAAGAATGAAGATGAAGCTGGCTGGTAAGTCGCTTCCAAAGCCTGTATTTACCGATGAGTACTTCCTTGGTAAGGCAAAGGAAATGGCAGCTCTAGGCGCCGATATGATTACCATTAAGGACATGAGTGGTCTTATTCCACCATCACGTATCGCTGCGCTTATCACCCTTTTCAAGAAGCACATCAACGTTCCAATCGACTTCCACACCCACTGTACCCCAGGTTACGGTTTAGGTGCTGTTGTTGCCGCTATTGCTAGCGGTGTTGACGTTGTTGACACCAACATCTGGAACTTTGCTGGTGGTCCTGCTGCTCCTGCTATCGAGCTTATCTACATTTTCTGCAAGAAGATGGGTGTAGAGCTTGACGTAAACATGGAGGCTGTTGCTAAAATCAACGCAGAGCTTGTAGGTATCCGCAAGGAGCTTGAGGCTGTTGATGCGGTGAAGATCTTCCCAAAACCATTCAACCCGCTTACCGATACGCTACCTGCTGATATCGATAAGGAATTCGATAAGGCGGTTGCTGCTGCTCAAAAGAACGACGAAGAGGCTCTTCTTGCGGCTTGCCACAAGATCGAGGCTTACTTCAACTTCCCAAAACCAGACGAATTGGTTAAGAAGGCAGAGATCCCTGGAGGTATGTACACCAACATGGTTGCCCAGCTTAAGGCGCTTAAGTCGGAGCACATCCTTCCAAAGGCAATGGAGCTTATCCCTCAGGTTCGCCTAGACTCTGGTCTACCTCCATTGGTTACCCCAACTAGCCAAATCGTAGGTGCTCAGGCGGTAAACTGCGCATTGGACATCATGAACGGTAAGGAGATGTACACCAACGTATCGAACCAGTTCCGTAACTTGGTTAAGGGTGAGTATGGTAAAACTCCAATTCCGGTAGATCCTGAGTTCCGCTTTAAGATTTGCGGTACCCGCGAAGAAACCGACTACGATACTTCGAAGCACCAAATGCAGCCAAACCCAACCCTAGAGTGTGGCGTTAAGCTTGCTGAGAACGAGAAGGAAATTCTTCTTCTTGAGCTCTTCCCTCTTGTTGCTAAGGATTACCTAACTGCCACCAAAAAGGAATTGTACAAGAACGCTCCTAAGGTAGAAAAGGTAGAGGTTGCTGCCGCTGCTCCTACCGTTAAGGGCGAAAACGTTACCGTTCCAATGCCAGGAAAGATCCTTGTGTTCAACGTGAAGCCAGGCGATAAGGTTTCTGCTGGTCAGCAAATCGCAGTGCTTGAGGCTATGAAGATGGAAAACAGCATTACCTGCCCAATCGACGGATACGTAAATACCCTTTTGGTTGCCGAAGGCGATGTAGTTGCCGCTGATACCGCCATCCTTGATATCGTTAAGGCTCCTGCCGCTGCTGCTGCTCCTGCTGCTGCCGCTGAGGTTAAGAATGGTAAGCCAGTTCAGTCTCCAATGCCCGGAAAAATCCTTCAGGTGCTCGTTAAGCCAGGCGAAACCGTAGCCGTAGGACAAACCATCGTTGTTCTCGAAGCTATGAAGATGGAGAATAGCATCCCATCAACTTTTGCTGGTTTGGTTAACAGAATCTTCGTAGAAGAAGGTCAAACTGTTGCTGCCGACACCAACTTGATCGATGTTATCTAGTAGATACTTCAGATAAATGTAAGGCCAACCGATTTCGGTTGGCCTTTTTTGTTGTCGGCTTTGGAATTGCACTGCTCTTATCCTTCTGCTTCCGTTGTCGAAATAGTTTCTGTCCCGTCTTATTCTCTGGCGGTCATTACTGAAATGGTTTCTGCCACTACTTATCCTCTAGCGGCCACTGCTGAAATGGTTTCTGCCACTACTTATCCTCTAGCGGCCACTGCTGAAATGGTTTCTGCCACTACTCATTCTTCAACGGCCACTACTGATATTATTTCTGCCGCTACTTATCCTCCAGCGGCCACTACTGATGTTGTTTCTGCCGCTTCTTATCCTCCAGCGGCCACTACTGATATTCTTTCTGCCACTGCTTATCCTCCAGCGGCCACTACTGATATAGCTTCTGCCACTACCCATTCATTAGCGGCCACTACTGATATTCTTTCTGCCACTGCTTATCCTCCAGCGGCAATTGCTGAAATGCTAACCACCCCGTCTGATTGTCCAGCGGACTGCTCTGGGAGTCTGGCTACCTGTTTTGGAAGTTCAGCATTACCTGTATACTGGCAGAACACCCCATATAATGCATAAAACAGGCATTATATGGGGTGTTTCTATCGGATAGAGTATAAGAAGCTCTCCGGTTACTCGTTCAAACCCTTCGCGGCGCTTTTTCCGGCAAGGTATCCGGTCGAGAAGGCGATTTGGAGGTTGTATCCGCCGGTTGGCCCGTCGAGGTCGAGCAGCTCGCCGGCAACGTAGAGGCCCTTAACCAGCTTCGATTGCATGGTTTTGGGGTCGATATTCTTCAGGGAAACGCCGCCCATGGTAACAATCGCACCATCGAACCCGGCGGTTTCGCCCACGTTGATGCGGGTCGACTTAAGCGTGCGGGCAAGCTTGCTGATGTCGGCATCGGTTAAGTCGGCCATCGGTTTCTTGAGCCCAATCTTGTGGAATGCGGCGAATGGCTTTACGAGTTTCTTGGGGAGAAGGCCCATCAGCAGCTCTTCGGTGGTTGCGAACTCGCCTGATTTCACATCGCGGCGGATGCGCTGGACGAGCTGCTCGTTGGCGAGCGCCGACTTGAGGTCGAGCGTTAGCCCCACGTTTTGCCCCTTTTCGAGGGCAAGCACGGCCTGTCGGCTCAACCGGATGATGGCCGATCCTCCAAGCCCGTTGTCAAAGAACTCGACCTCGCCAAACTCGTTGGCTACGGTTGTGCCTTCAACTTCGAGCGAAACTTCAACGTTGCGGAGCTGCAGCCCTACGATCTTCGAAAACTCGGCTTGCTTAACCTTTAGCGGCACCAGCGATGGGAGCGGCGTTACGATATGGTGCCCCAGTTTTTCGAGAAATGCGTAGCCATCGCCGGTAGATCCGGTTCGGGGGTACGATTTGCCTCCGGTGGCTAGGATGATGGCCTTAACGCTTATAACGGCAGCGTGGCCTTTTTCGGAGTCGCGGAATTCGATGGTGGTTACCTTACCGTTGGTTACCCCTATATTTACCACTTCTTTAAAGATGTGGATATCGGCCCCGGCATCAATGGCGGCATCGTGCAGGGCGGTGGCAACGTCCCAAGCTCTGCCGCTTTCGGGGAAGACGCGGCTACCTCGCTCTAGCACGGTTTTTACGCCGTAGCTCTCGAGCAAATCTACTATTGCCTGCTGCGGAAAGCTGCTAAAGGCCCATCGGAAGAATGCCGGATTGGTGTTTACCTTCGATAGAAACTCGTCGTAGCGGCATTCGTTGGTTATGTTGCAGCGCCCTTTTCCGCTGATGCGGACCTTCCGGGCGGTTTTCTCCATCTTTTCGAGCACCACCACGCGTGCCCCCTCTTTGGCTGCTGCCCAAGCTGCAACCAAACCTGCTGCACCACCTCCAACGATGGCCAAATCGTAATCTTTCATTCGCTTGAATTATTGTGCAAAGATAGCCACATCTAAAGATAAAACGCATTACCCTGTTGGGCAATGCGTTTTTTATTAGTTGTTTTCAGATTCTTCTTGTAGTGGCGATGGAACTTCAGCATCATTCGGAATATCATTCCCGATTAGGAGCGTATCTGTAGGATCTTCAATTGGCTGTCGCAGGTACATGCTGGCAAGGCCACTGAGGTTTACGTGCGGGTAGATTCCATCAAACTGTTCCTGGGTGATGGCGCCGCTGCGGAGCAGCTTGCTGGCGATTAGCTTGTAGTAGCCGGTGTAGTGGCTGCGCAGGCTTCCGCTGTCGCTAAAGCTGTAGTAGAACCGCTTGGGGCGGGGGATTATGCTGGCCATAAAGATAGCCTCGTTGGGGGTAACCTGGCTAACGTCCTTGCCGAAGTAGAATTGGGCTGCCTCGTTGGCTCCAAAAATTCCGGGGCCCCATTCGATTATGTTGAGGTATATTTCCAGCATTCGATTTTTCGAAACCAAATGCTGCCGTTCGATGAGCCAGGTAATCAGGGCTTCTTCCAGCTTTCGTGCTATTGTTTTATTCCTTGACAGGTAGATGTTCTTAACCAGCTGCATGGAGATGGTGCTTCCGCCCCGTACGAATCGGCCTGCTTGGATATTGCGGATTAGTGACGATCGGAAGGCGTCGATCAGGAAGCCGCGGTGTCCAAAAAAGTTGCCGTCTTCCGAGAACATTACCGCATACTGCAGCACCTTGGGTATTTGATCGAGGCTTCTAAAGTTTGGGTTGTCCTGTCCAACCGAGAAGGTGCGGGTGGGTACTCCGTTGTCGTAGAAGGTGTACTGGAATGGTGCGTTAATGTATGGGTAAACAACTTCGCCGTACTTGCGGATGCCGAAATCGCGCGATTGAAGATCGGACTCAAATACAAGATCTTTAAGGTTATTCCAGTCGGCCTCGAATTTTAGGTGATAGGATAGCTCTCCGTTTACCTCCAACCCCTTTACTGTCGAAAATATACCATCGGGAAGCGAGCTGAAAAGGTCTTGTGCTGGGAAGAAGTCCTTGTTGATGGAGAGCGCTACAAATCGGTTTGGCTTCGATCGGTACTTGGCGTATGGGTTAAACGTTAGCCGGTTAAAGTTTACCACCGTAGCGCTATCGAGCTCTACGAAATCTTTACCAAAATTTACAACGTAGTCTACATCACCTTTTTCTAGCACAACCTCCTTTTGGGCAATTTTTCGGTGATCGATGTAGAGGTTGTTAAACATTGCTTTACCGGTAACCTGAAATCCGCCCCTGTGCGAGCCTGAGCCATCGATGCCAAAGGCGAGCGTATCAAAGGCAACCTTGGCATGGTACTTATAGGTGATAAATGGTACCGTAGCCCTCAAGGTGTTGGTTGCGTAAACCTTTATGGATGCGGTGTTAATCCATGTGTTGATGTCGCCAACAAACCTAAAAATGGTGGTAGAGTCGTTCTCGGTGATGTGTGCACGTAAATCAACCTCTCCGCTGCTGATGTCGAACCTAGGAACGGTAGCCGTAACCTTATGGCCGTACGAGCTGATGCTGGCGTTGAATTTTTTGATGTGTATGTCGCTTGGGAGAATGTCGAAGAAGAGATCCAGAAGTCGCTCAACCCTTCGGGAGTAGCTCACGTTTGAAGTGGTTTCCGGTTCATCCTTTCTGACAGTTTTGTACAGGAAGGTATAGTTGTTTCCTGTCGAGTCTCTTAGTACGCTAATATTGATATTGTCTGCGTTTAGCTTGGTGATGCTAAGGCGGGTCATAAGGAGCCTTAGCGGGTTTATCTTTATCTTGAGGTTGTCGATGTTGATTAGCGTGTCGTTATCAATAGGCTTAACAACGATTTTGTCGAAGTTTACGGTAAAGATTCCAGTAAAATGAGGGTTGATGACTTGTACATCTGCCTTGTGTGACTCGTTGAACGATGTAACCTTTTTCGTTACAAGGTGGTTGAGTATTGACGAGCGAAATGTAAAGAGGATGATGGAAATGACAACTAGCCCTGCTACTACGCATAAGGCAACTATTCGAATCTTTTTCCAAGGTAAATTCCTAAAATCCATGTTTGTCAATTTAGCGCGTAAAGCTATAATAAAATTGAATAATTGGGAACGATTAATTCGGTTGTTTTTTATGAGTTTACTACTTGTTAAATCTTTTCACGTATTTGAAAAGGGACTGAGGGTATAGAACATTTGCTCACAGTAAATTAGCTTAATTTCTTTCTTGAATTCGGCTATATAGGGTGATGCGCAGATTATTAGCATTAAATTTGACGAATTAATGAATCGCTTACGTTTATGGCATATTTAGGCGTCGATATAGAGTCGATGAAGATTGCTGCAGAGGCAATACGCGAGGGAAAGTTGGTGTCGTTTCCTACCGAAACCGTTTATGGTTTGGGAGCGGATGCGTTTAATCCAGAAGCTGTCGCACGAATCTTTCAGGAAAAGGAACGCCCTTCTTTTGATCCGCTAATTGTTCATATTTCGGATATTGCGCAGCTCTATAAGTTGTCCCGTTCTGTTTCTTCCGTGGTTTTGAGGCTGGCAGAGCACTTTTGGCCGGGACCGCTTACTATGGTGCTACCAAAGCAGCCCGAGGTTCACGATATTGTAACATCTGGGCTTGATACGGTTGCTGTACGCATGCCCAACCATCCGATTGCGCTACAGCTTATTTCGTTGTCGGGAACAGTGATAGCGGCACCAAGCGCCAATAAGTTTGGGCAGCTAAGCCCAACGCACCATAGGCATGTAACCAAGCAGCTAAAAGGAGTCGACTATGTAATACAGGGCGGTTATACTTCGGTTGGGATCGAATCGTCGGTAGTGTCGGTAGAGGAGGGGCGGATTCAGATCCTTCGTCCAGGTGCTGTTACAGCTGCCGATATTAGAGCCGTTTTGCCCGAGATCGAGGTTGTAGACTTTACTAAGCCTGTAG
Source organism: Acetobacteroides hydrogenigenes (assembly GCF_004340205.1). Classification (NCBI taxonomy): domain Bacteria; kingdom Pseudomonadati; phylum Bacteroidota; class Bacteroidia; order Bacteroidales; family Rikenellaceae; genus Acetobacteroides; species Acetobacteroides hydrogenigenes. The sequence continues at coordinate 143,768 of NZ_SLWB01000008.1, read as the reverse complement.
AAGATCATTTGCCTTCGCCGGGGTTGCTGGATAGCCATTACAGCCCTAAAAAGCCCCTTTACATTACGAACAGTATTGGTCAGTTTGCGGGGGAGAGGTTTGGCTATATTGCTTTCTCTGGTGATGGTGCCGTGGAAGGTCCTGCTGTTGTTAGGGTGCTTTCGAAAAGGGGAAACTATGCAGAGGCGGCAACCAACCTGTTTGGAGCCTTGCACGACATGGAAGAATCCGATGTCGACTTCATCGTGGCAGAGCCCATAAAGGAAGAGGGCATAGGAATCGCCATTATGGATAGGCTAAAAAAGGCCGCATTTAAGTATAAAACAGAGTAAGCCGGTCTTCGGCATGAGCAGCAACAAAAAAGGAGGGCATTGCCCTCCTTTTTTGTTGCTGTATTGTTCAGAAATTACTCTGCTTCCTTCATGTTGTGGAAAACGTTGGTGACGTCATCGTCTTCTTCAAATTTAGCAAGTAGCTTTTCAATGTCGGCTTGCTGCTCTGCGGTAACCTCCTTGGTGTCGGTGGGGATTCTTTCGAATTCAGCGCTCACGATTTCGAATTCGTTTTGCTCAAGGTACTTTTGTATGTTTCCAAAGTTTTCAAAAGTTCCATAGATTTCGATATTACCTTCTTCAGCATCGGCAAAAATTTCGTCAACACCAAAGTCGATCATCTCAAGTTCGAGTTCTTCCATGTCAATACCCTCTTTCTCTTTTACCTTAAAGTGGCATTTGTGCTCGAACATGAAAGAAACGCTACCTGATGTACCTAGCGAACCGTTACACTTGTTAAAGTAGCTTCTTACGTTTGCTACCGTACGTGTTGGGTTGTCGGTGGCAGTATCTACGATAATCGCGATACCGTGCGGTCCATACCCTTCGTAGGCTATTTCCTTATAGTCTTCTTGTTCTTTAGTTGTTGCTTTTTTGATTGCACGTTCAACATTTTCCTTGGGCATGTTGGCAGCCTTGGCGTTTTGAATCAGCACCCTGAGGCGCGAATTCGAAACAGGATCAGGACCTCCCGATTTTACCGCCATGATGATTTCTTTGCCTAACTTGGTAAAAGTGCGAGCCATGGTGCCCCAGCGTTTCAGCTTACGTGCTTTGCGATACTCAAATGCTCTTCCCATTGTATTTTTCTTTGGATGTTTTTCCGAGCTGCAAATGTATTGCTGCTTTGCGAATTATAAAAGTTTTTTGGCAAAAATATAAAACTAAAAAAGCCCCGAATATTTTCGGAGCTTTTTAGAGCCGATGGCGAGAATTGAACTCGCGACCCCTTCCTTACCAAGGAAGTACTCTACCACTGAGCTACATTGGCGTTTTGACAAAAAAATACCCTCGGTATTATCGAAGGCTTTGAGCGGAAGACGAGATTCGAACTCGCGACCCTCAGCTTGGAAGGCTGATGCTCTACCAACTGAGCTACTTCCGCAATTGTTGGTATGTGGGGAGAGCAGGATTCGAACCTACGAAGACATAAGTCAGCAGATTTACAGTCTGCCCCAGTTGGCCGCTTTGGTATCTCCCCAACTATAATACTTTAAGAACTTTTTGGAGCCGGTGGAGGGATTCGAACCCCCGACCAGCTGATTACAAATCAGCTGCTCTGGCCAACTGAGCTACACCGGCAATTTGCTATTTTAAAGAGCGTTGCTTTTGTTTTTTATCAGGAGCGTTTCCTTTCAAAAGCGATGCAAAGATATGGCTAATTCTTGAATCTGCAAGGGGTGAAAAGAAAAAAGTCTGAAATAAATTCCAGACTTTTGTTTTGATTTTTGAGTTTCAACTGGTTAAAAGTTGAAAATTTTTTCATGATTTTCCATGTCATTTTGCAGTGCTACCATTTTTATGGCTGTAAGGGCGGCTTCATCTCCTTTGTTGCCGTGTTTGCCGCCTGCACGATCCTGTGCTTGCTGGAGGTTGTCGGTGGTTAGCACACCAAAAATTACCGGAATATTGTAGCTAGTGTTTACTTGGGTAATGCCTTGGGTTACGCCTTGACATATAAAATCGAAATGACGGGTTTCTCCTTGAATAACGCATCCGAGTGCAATAATGGCGTCAACCTCGGTGTATTCGGCCATAAATTGGGCTCCTATTGTTAGTTCAAAGGTTCCGGGGACACGCTTCACGATGATGTGCTTTTCTACCGCGCCGTGCTTAATGAGGGTGTTGTAACAGCCTTCTAAGAGTTTGTCGGTAATATTATCGTTCCATTCTGCTACAACGATACCAAACTTCATGTTTTTTGCAGATGGAATTTCCCCCTTTTCGGTTGAGAGGTTTTGTAGATTAGTAGCCATGTCTAAAATTTTTGTTCAAAAGATAAAAAAAAAGTATCAATCTTACAATTGATACTTTTTCGTATTGTGAGAGATATTCGTTACTTGTTGATGTTCAACTTTGCGCGGGTGATATACTTGTCAACATCAGTAGCCTCTACGCTTTGTGGATAGTTCTCCTTAACGTTTTCGTAGTTGCTAAGCGCATCTTTCCAGTTTCCTTGCTCTTCGTAAACAGCAGCAGCCTTAAATAGGAACTGAGGAGCCGTAAAGTTGTTGTCGCTTAAAGTAGCAGCCTTCATATATGCGCTAGCAGCTTTGTCTAGTTGCTTTAACTCTACGTAAGCATCGCCCTTTGCTCCTTCGGCAAGTGGTGCAAATATCATGTTGTCGCTAGAGTAACTGTTAAGGTGATCTAGCGCTTTTTGGAATTGACCTAGGTTTAACTCGCAAATGCCTGCGTAGAAGTTGGCAATATTACCAGCTGCTGTAGAACTGTATTCGTCGGCGATTTTAGCAAAACCAGCACCTGTTGCATTTCCTTCGAGTGCGGACTTGTAGTTTCCTTGCTCAAAGTAGTTCTGTGCTGAAGCCATTTGGGCAAGTGCTTTTTCCTCCCTTGGCTCGGCTATCAGTTTCTTGTATCCGAAGAATAAGCCTATAATTACTACTATGGCAGAAAAGCCATAGATTAATAGTTTCTGGTATTTTTCAATAAACTGCTCAGATTTGGTTAGAGCACCCTCAATTGCCTGAAGGTTTTCTTCTTGATGCGTTTTCTTTTCGTGCGACATATTGTTAATCTGTTTTTGTCAAAAATAGGAAAGCAAAAGTAATTCTTTTTAAATAATATGGAAATTTTTATACGGCTTTTGTCATCTGAGCGTTTGTAGTACATTTGCTAGCATAATAACACAATGATCAGCAGCATCCGGCTTGGGATGAGCATATGCCTATGTTTTTAAGTAGATTGAACCTTGTAAATTTCAAGAATTTTGCTAGCGTTGAGGTAGAGTTTTGTCCCAAAATCAACTGCTTTGTGGGGGATAATGGCGTTGGTAAAACTAATATGCTGGATGCTATTTACTTCCTGTCGATGTGTAAAAGCGGATGGCTTATGGCCGACAGCCAATGCGTAAAGCATGGAGAACCGTTTTTTGTAGTGGATGGCATATATCGAAGGAATGAGGGGGACGATAAAATTTATTGTGGTTTTAAACTGGGGAGTGGGAAGGTTATAAAGAAGAATGGGAAGGAGTATGATAGAATCGCTGATCACATTGGTTCGTACCCTTTAGTCCAGATTTCGCCTGCTGATAATAATTTAGTTCAGGAGTCTGGAGAGGAGCGACGTCGGTTCATGAATTTGGTGCTTTCTCAAATTGATCGAAGCTATTTAGTTGCTCTTCAGAAGTACAATCGATTATTGGCCCATCGAAACAAGCTGCTTAAATCTAATTTTACCAATGGTTCATCTTACGAGGTGCTTGAGGTAATTGACGTTCAGATGGTGGAAGTTGGTTCTTACATATATAGGTTTCGAAAGAAATTTGTAGCGGATCTTCAGCCTATATTTGAACGTTACTATGCCACGATTTCAGAATCGAGAGAGGTTGCCGGGATCAGCTATATTAGCCATCTTATCAATGATGATATGAAAGCGTTACTTCTAAAAAACTACGAAAAGGATTGTGTTCTACAACACACTTCCGTAGGTGTACATCGAGATGATTTGGATCTTTTGCTTGACGGTTATTCGGCAAAGAAAATGGGGTCGCAAGGTCAGCAGAAAACGCTGCTGATTGCTCTTAAACTTGCGCAATTTGAGCTGATTCGACAGTCCTCAGGAATAAAGCCGATACTACTGCTCGACGATATCTTTGATAAACTTGATCCTAGGAGGGTGTCGAAGATGATAGAGCTAGTTGGAAATGATTTATTCGGACAGATATTTATAACCGATAGCAACAAGCATAGGCTTGAAGAGGCTTTAGGTGTACTTTTAAATGATGCCTACCTTTTTTCTGTTGCTGATGGTGCTGTAGAAAGAAAGGATATATTGCCATGAAACCAGGAAAAACTTATTCGGTATCCGACATCTTAAAGAGCATCTTTAAGGATAAAAAGTTTGAAGAAGGACTGCTTTCCGCTCAGATAAAGCGCGAATGGCCTGAAATTGTGGGGGTAAAAGTTGCTTCTGCAACAGGAGGTATGTGGGTAAAAGAGCGGGTGCTTTTTGTGGAGGTAAAGTCGTCTATTATCCGGAGTGAATTGAAGCTAATTAGCAACGAACTAGTAAAAGTTATAAATCGGAGGATGGGGGAAGATGCCATCACCGATTTGATTGTTCGATAATCGATCGGCAATGGCTGCTTATTTCTAGAATTCTACCTCTTCTGGGGTAAAGAAAAAGCGAATTTCTCTTTGTGCATTTTCGTCGGAATCAGAGCCGTGAATAGCATTACGCGAGACCATTTCGCCATATACTTTTCGAATTGTACCCTCTGCGGCTTCAAGCGGATTTGTTTTTCCAATAGTTGCCCTAAAATCCTCCACTGCATTTCCCTTTTTTAGGGCTGCTACTACAATTGGACCAGAGGTCATAAACTCTACCAATCCTGCAAAGAAAGGTTGCCCTTTGTGGATTTCATAAAAATTCTCCGCCAACTCTTTGGTTAGGCAAACATCTTTTCTCTTCAAAACTTCAAAACCGGCCTTTTCGATCTTTTCAAAAATGGCTTCAGTGTAATTTTTACTTACTGCGTCGGGTTTGATAATTGTAAATGTGATATTTCCGCTCATCTTATTAAGCCTTATTTTGTGAGGGGCAAAGTAGTAAATTATTCTAACCAACAAAAAGAATTGGTATCTTTAGCCCGTAAAAATTAGGAAGTGATAGATAACAGTAAGTTAGAAAGCTTAAAAAAACTACTGAACGATGCGGAGTGCATCTCAATAGTTACGCACCCAAATCCCGATGGAGATGCGGTTGGTTCTTCGGTAGGCATGTGCCAAATTTTGAAGAACTTGGGAAAGGAGGTTTATGCTATAGTGCCGAACTCGTTCCCAGACTTCTTGGCGTGGATGGAGGAGGCTGATAAGTTCTTGAATTTCGAGAAAAATCCGCAAGAGGTAATAAATGCTTTAGGCAAAAGCAATCTTATAATCTGTCTCGATTTTAATTCTTTGTCGAGACTAAACGGCATGGGAGAGGTGGTAAAGGAGGCTTTGGCACCTAAGGTGCTTATCGATCATCACCTATATCCCGAAGATGATTTTATACTACAATTCTCAGAGCTATGGGTTAGCTCAACCTGCGAACTGGTATACCACATTGCAAAGGGGCTTGACCTATTGCCTATGCTAAGCATTGGGGCTGCGGAAGCTTTGTATGCCGGAATAATGACGGATACAGGCTCTTTTAGCTACTCTAGCTCGAATCCTGCTACCTTTCATGTTGTTGCCGATTTGCTAGAGATGAACATCGATAAGGATAAGGTTCATCAGGTTGTGTACAATACATTTTCTGAAGAAAGAATGCGCCTTATGGGGTATTGCTTAAACGAGAAGATGGTGGTTTTTAGAGAGCATAAAACGGCATTCATAGCCTTAACGATTAAGGAACTCAACAGGTTTAAGCATCGATCTGGCGATACCGAAGGGCTTGTGAACCTGCCCTTGTCTATTAAGGATGTTAACTTTTCAGTGCTTTTTACGGAACAGACCGATGGCTATGTAAAGCTTTCGCTGAGATCGAAGGGCGACTTTTCTGTAAATGAATTTTCAAGAAAGTACTTTTATGGAGGCGGGCACAAAAATGCAGCCGGAGGTCGTATCCAAATGAAGCTGCCAGAGGTTATCAAGTATTTCGAAATTTGTGTGAGAGAAAATGCCGATAAAATTGTTAAAAGCATCTAGCATTCTATGGATGCTGATTCTAGTAGCTTGTAGTAATGGGACGGAGGAAGGCTATGTAAATCATCATACCACCAATCGTGTTGAAGAAGGAAAAATGCTTCGGGCTAATCGCTACCTCAATAAAAAGGATATGCTAGTTGTTGAAGGTTATATTGAAAGGCATGGGGTAAGGATGGCTCTTTCTGATTATGGATTCTACTACAGGTGTGTAGAAAAGGGAGGTGGTCCGAAAATAAAAGAAGGATCGGTTGTACTTTATGCCTATAAGATACATTTGATTGACGGAACCCCTCTTGATTCGTCTGGTACTGAACTTGCTCAAATTATTGTTGATAAATCGGGAGGTATTGCAGGGTTGCACGAAGGGTTGAAGCTTTTTTCCGAAGGAGATAGTGCTCAACTTATTTTTACGCCCCATTTGGCCTATGGTTTATTGGGCGATGGCGAGAAAATTCCTTCGAGAGCAACGCTTGTTTACGATATCCGAATAAAAAGTGTGCAGTAGCGCACAATAAACTGGGCTATATTGCTGTTTATATTAGGTAAAATTGGGCGACTGCAACCTTTGTAGCCGCGATATTTAAAGAATATTCCTACATTTGGAAGCCTAAATGCAAAGCAATTAGCAAATGCAATTTAAAAAGGTGATGAGATTTTTTAGGTATACAGCTTTAGCCGCTACGTTTGCTTGCGTTGTTGGTGCTCTTTCGTCGTGTGGCAAGGAGGAAACCCAAACCAACAGCATAGAGGCGCAGAATGCCCTTATAGCGTCTTTTATAAAAATAACGAAGCTTACCGATAGCGTCCAAAAGAGTGGAGATATATGGTTTAACCGATTTAAAAAGGGAGCAGGTTCTGCAATTCAGGTAGGCAATAAGGTGACGCTACACTATGTTCTTTCCGTTGTAGAAAACTCGACAACCCTTAGACCTTTTAATACCAGCATCGAGTCGGTTGCGAAGGCGAATTCACTCGACAATCCCTTTGCCAAATACGATCCTATTACGGTAGTCGTAGGGAAAAGCGGCCTTCCTAAAGGCTTCGATCAAGGGCTTCTCTCGCTGTTCGATGGCGATGCGGCTCAGCTTCTTTTCCCTTCTTCCTATGCGTACGGAGGTAGCGCAATAGGTGCAGTACCTGCCAACTCGGCTGTAGGGGTAAGGATTTACATTCTAAAAGTTGAAAGATAAGAACGAATAAAAAGTTGCAATAATAGTTATTCTATGCACAGCTATATTAAAGTATTGGCTTTAGCAGCCTTAGCAGTAGGGCTTTTCTCATGCGCTCAGGAAGAGGATGTCTCTTCGAGAACAATTGAAGATCGCATTATAGGTGCGTATGTTAATCAAAATCCTATATGGAAAAATAAAACCGAAACGGGTCTTTACTTAAACGTCCTTAAGGAAGGGACTGGTGTTACCCCTACTATAACCGATTGGGTTATGGTTAAGTTTACCGGAAAAACCCTTGAGGGAGATTACTTCCATACTACGGATACCGCTGTATTCAACCATCTAGACTATCATGTAAACTACTTCCACATTGTACCCGACTTTTTGTATATGGCAGGTGCAATGCCTCAAGGTTTTAGAGAGGCTCTTTTAAAAATGAAGGAGGGGGGAAAGGTTGATTTGCTTATTCCTTCCTACTTGGGCTTTGGCTCGTATGGTGCTGTTAAGTTTGGACAAATGCCGCTTCTTCCTGATGCCTACGTACAGGCTAATCGTCCGGTAACGTATCAGATGGAACTGGTTAAGGTTATCTCTAAGCCACGCGAATACGACTCGTTGCTGGTTGATTCTTACGTTAGTAAGAATTCTGGCTTTGTCAATATTAAGGATAAGGCAGTGTACTTTAGGGAGATTGAAAAGGGTAGTGCAGCAGCTAGTGATACCATTGGTAATGGATCGAAGGTGTATGTTCACTATGCAGGCTATTTCTTAGATAACTACTGCTTTGATACCAATATAAAAGCTATATCGGATACGTTTGCACCTTATGCTCCTTATGGTAGTGCTAGTTCTACTTCTGCCGATGGGGATACCTTGGTGGTAAGCATGTCGGCTACTAGTAGCGGTGTTGTTAAGGGTTTCGAACTTGCCTTACGTAAAATGACTAAGGGGGCGAAGGCCGAGGTTGTATTTACCTCAACCAACGGTTACGGGATTACCGGGCAGTCTAGCAGCTCCAGCAAGCCATCAATTGCTCCTTATGCTCCTCTGAGATTCTATATTGTAGTAGACAAGGTGGAAAATCCTGTATCGACAACAACAACAACAACTGCTGCTGCAATACTTCCTCCGAAGTTGCTACGAAAGTACTAAAAAGACGGTTGGTCTTTTATGAAGGTCGGGGACTTGCTTACGCCAGTCTCCGATTTTTTTTGTCACAATGAATTCGGTTTCGGTGGTAATGTCGGCGGCGATGCATAGTCGGGTATCGGGATGACAGGTCTCCAGCAGGGCTGCTAGCATATGGTTGTTGCGGTAGGGAGTTTCTATAAAGATTTGCGTTTGGCGCTCGCGGTTCGAGCGCTGCTCTAGTGTCTTGATGGCCTTAACCCTCTCTGCAGGCTTTACGGGGAGGTAGCCCACAAAGGCAAAGTTTTGCCCATTGAGCCCCGATGCCATTAGCGACATCAGTATGGACGAGGGACCAACCAATGGAACCACCTTAATCCCTAATCGGTGTGCTTCTGCAACCGCATCGGCACCGGGATCGGCAACACCTGGTACGCCAGCCTCCGAGATAATGCCGATGTCATTTCCATCTAAAGCAGGCTGCAGCATCTTTCGTACCTCCGTAGGGTTGGTGTGCTCGTTGAGCTCGTAAAAGGTAAGCGTGTCTATCTGAATTCCCAGCTTCAGCTTGCTAATAAACCTGCGGGCGGTGCGGAGCTCCTCAACAATAAAGAACCGGGTGTTCTGTACTACATCCTTTACATGTTGCGGAATAACATTCTCGATTGGGGTATCGCCTAGCGTGGTTGGAATCAGGTAAACTACTGCCGACATGGTCTCTTTTTTTTCGGCAAAGGTAATCCAATTCTTCTGATATGAAGGATTGCCAGCTGTTCTAGACCGTTATTTGGGAATACTTTCTCGGTTTATGTGCTATTTTTGCGGGTACTATTCGAATTTAGGAGGATATACGTTGAAGGTTACATTTCTAGGCACCGGCACCTCGCAAGGGGTGCCTATAATAGCCTGCAGCTGCCCTGTTTGCCAATCGGACGACCTGCACGATAAGCGCCTGCGCTCGTCGGTGCTGGTTGAGGTTGATGGCGTTCGCATTCTGATTGATGCTGGACCCGACTTTCGGCAGCAGATGCTCCGCGAGAGGGTAAAAGATCTGGACGCCATTCTGCTTACCCACGAGCATAAGGATCATGTTGGAGGGTTAGACGATGTTCGTGCCTTTAACTACGTGCTTAATCGGCCTATGGATATTTACGCCTTAGAGCGGGTGCTGGGGCATCTGAAGGTGGAGTTTTCGTATGTGTTTAGCGAGAAACCCTATCCTGGGGTGCCGCAGATGGCGCTTCACCCCATCGGCCCCGAGCCTTTTATGGTGAAGGATGTAGAGGTAACGCCCATCTCGGTACGGCACTTCCGTCTTCCCGTATCGGCCTACCGAATTAAGGATTTTACCTACATCACCGATGCCAACTACATCTCCGAAGAGGAGAAGCAGAAGCTGTCTGGAACGCGCGTGCTGGTGGTAAACGCGCTGAGGCGCGAAGATCACATCTCGCATTTCACCCTTACCCAGGCGCTGGAGCTGGTTGACGAGGTAAAGCCCGAGGTGGCCTACCTTACCCACATCTCGCACCAGATGGGAAAGTACGCCGACGTGCAACGCGAGCTCCCCGAAAACGTATGCCTGGCCTACGATGGGCTAACGCTGAGGCTCTAGTTCCTATTCATTAGCGCCATCTGCCAGCTGGGTGCTGCCATCCTGCTGCTGGCCCTGCTCATCCGCATTCCCTTCCTGCTTCGTCTTTCGCTTTCGGATGATGGTGTAGTGGCGCTTTAGCTCGGCGCTGTACTTGGCGTTGAGGAGCTCTACGGCTTTTTTTGTTTGAAGCCAGCCCGATTGTGGGTTGATGATGGCCTGCGCATCAATATACTCCCAAAGACCCCTGATGGCCTGCTCGAATGATCGCCTTACCCGGCTTGGTGGGGTAATCTTTTTCCTCTCGGTTCGCTCTATCCCGGCCTTAAAGTCGCAGTCGAAGAATTCTTCGTTGGCTTTAGCTAGGCTGTCGATGGCATCCTGCAGGTTAAGTAGGTGTATGGCTTGTTGGTAGTACTCGTCGCTAATTTGCGATACCAACTTGTTAATGTCGGCCGTCTCGGTGGTATAGCGCTTGCGGTAAAGGGTAAAGCCTAGGCGTTCCATCAGCTGCTTCACCTTTTCGCCCTCCTGCTGGATATCTTCCTTGGCAGAGTAGTAGCCCGCCAGCACCAGGTGCTTTAGGTGCAGGAAAGCCCGGTCGCGGTTGGCATCGGCATTCTTTAGGTTGATGTTGCTTTTGCGGCTCATGTTGAAGCCCTTCTCGAACCGCTGCTTGGCCTCAACCACGGCAGGGTAGCGTTCCGAATCGAGCTGCGAAGGATCTACGTATAGGTTGACGTAGTAGAGCATCTCTTCGGTATAGCCAATGATGCTGTTGATGCTCAAGCGGGGTAGTAGTGCGGTTTTTTTCATCGTTCGTAGATTAAAAGCGTTTTAAGCTGATGCTACAAAACCATTCGGAAGCCCTTTTTGGCATGCTGTGGCTTTACTGCCGACCTGAAGAAGGCCTTTTTAGGTTAGATGCCGGCTTCTACTGCTAGCGGAAGCTTCTAGCCTTACTCGTTGGACCTGCTTCTTAATGTTGCATGCTTAACTCTGATAAATATATAAAAAATACACATGTATTTTATAGTTTACTATATGTTCCTTGAAAAATGCATATGAATATTATTGTATTCAATATTTTGAAAGTATAGTACATATGTATAATTATATAGCTATAATGTATTTCATGAAATGCAATTGAATAATTAGAATTTCATAATGAATATGATAAAATGCAGATGCAAAAATAGAAACAAAAAGTGAACAAATATTGCAACATTTCGAAGAATTCCCAATCCATTTATATTGAGTATCCCACTGATTGCATAATGGGTTTTGAGCTGTGTTTTCCCTTTCCGTACGATGTAATAAGGATGATTTGGTGATATTTTAGCCTTCTCGATGGCGGCAAAAGGGAATTGCTGCTTGGTTTCCGCCTTTTGAAAGAAAGGGGAAGGCCTATTTTTAGGAGTTTTGAAAGGGTGATAATTAAATTTTGTAGGATTGTTTAGCTGTATTATAAAAAATTCTATCTTAGAGCAAGAGTTCTTAAACGATTAATGATACTTTCCTAAACAGTAATGCCCTATGGTAACAAAGCAACGCTATCATCATGGTAAAAAAGTAGAAAAGAAGCCGCTAGACACTACAGAGCAGCTTGCTCGTCTTTTTATTATTCTTTTGGGAGTAGGGCTGGCCGCTGCGCTGGTGTACCTTCTTGTTGCTCGCTACTTCTAAAGTGGCTTAGGAGAAAGCACGTGGAACGAGCCATGCATGCGTGGTTCGTTTTTTTGTGTGCTACCTTGTCTTTCCTGCCGTTACCATTGCTATGTACGCCTTTACGTCGAACTTCGAAAGGCACCCGTTGTAGCTCATGTAGCGTATCTTTCCAAAAATGGGACGGGGAAACCAAGCCCTGTCGTGCACTCCGCCAATGCTCCAGGCGATGCCCGCATAGCCGTTGGGGTCGCGACCGTCTAGCGAGTACTTATCGTTTAGGTATATGGCGGTGGCTAAAGCCTCCTCTACCGTAGGACTCCATTCTAAAATTTTTTTGGCCCAGTACATGCGCAGGTATCCGTGCATTTTCCCGCGGGTAGCCATCTCCGTTTGGGCAGCATTCCAAAGCGGATCGTGCGTTTGTGCCTGCTCGAGATCTTCGCGGGTGTAGATGAATTCTCTGGGATCGTCGCGGTGCAGCTCGATGTCCTTTTTTGCCCAGTCGGCGAAGCCCTCGACGCTGTCGTAGCGGGGATTATAGTAGCAGAAGTTGTCGGATAGCTCGCGCCGTACGATTAGCTCCTCCAAAAAGGCTTCGCTATCGGGCGATGCCGCTGCCCCGCGTGCTACCTCAATGGCTACTCGCTGCGCCGATAGCTGCCCGAAGTGGAGGTATGGCGACAGGTTCGATTGGGCATCAAGCGTTGGGTTGTTCCTCCTTTCGCTGTAGCCCTTCAGCTTTTGCTCAACGAATTGGCTTAGCCGCTGCCTAGCGCTGGCCTCGCCCGGTGCTAGCCATTCAATTGGTTTTACAGATGGATCGGCAAGAATACCCGCCTCCACCTCTTGCCAGCTGGTTGGCTGCAGACCTAGCCTGTCAAAGCAACTCTGCTTTTTTAGTGGAGGAAATTCGGTGAGGAACTCCTCAAGCGCCCGCCTAACCTTTGGGCGAATGGTGTAGGCTCCAAACTCCACCTTTTGAGAAACCCAGTGGCAGGGTACTATGTTATGGGCATCAACCTCGTAGTGGGCTATGTCCTCCATCTGGTTGATGGCGCTAATCCATCTTCTTTTTATGCGGAGCGGATCGAAATCGGAAACGATAAGGTTGATGCCGTTGCTTCTAACGTATTGTTCAAATGCTGAGGTTGGATCTTCGTTAAGTATAACCCGAAATGGGATGTTGAGTTCCGATAGTCCCCGTTCTAGCTCTACTAGTCCTTGCAGCATGAAGCTGTAGTGGCGTTGGTTGGCCATTGGGTAGGAGGGCGTAAGGGTAAGCACAACCTCTAGTGGGCAGCCGTGCAGCAGCGCCTGCTCTTGCGCAAATATCAGCGCCCAGTTGTCGTTAACCCGTTGGTCGCGGCTCATGCGGTAAACCACCCTACGGATGGGGGATTCGGTGGTCTTGTGCGTAATAACTCTTCGTAGATCTACTTTCATAGGCCTCTAATTTACTAAAAGGCATGTATGCTTTTCTGTATCTAATATACATGAATAAAAGTTTGGATTGGTCCTCCTTATCTATACTTGAAAAATGAAAATAGCCAACCTCTTAATGAAAGAGTTGGCTATTTTGACAGAGTGGCAATTTAGACGTTGAGAAGTGCTTGGTGTGCAAGCCTAATACTTAGGAAGCGGAACGGCTCCTTTTATAATATCAATTAGATCAATTTTAAAAATTAAACCTTGGTTGGGTTCTATTGCTGGAGCACCCTTATCTCCATACGCTAGCTCGCTTGGGATGTAAAGGATAAAGGTGTCCTTGGGCTTCATTAGGAGCAAACCTTCCTGTAGTCCTGGGATGATTTGGTTGAGTGGCATATGTACGGGCTTTCCACTTTCATAGGAAGATTCCAGGGGTTTTCCATCGATAAATTTGGCCTCGAAGTTAACCACTACGGTGTCGTTGATAGATGGGGGAATACCATCTGATGGGCCACTAACGATTGTTTCGTATTGTAGGCCGCTGGCTGTTGTTTTTATATTTGGCTTTTTCCCATTTTCCTCAAAAAAGGCCTTTGTCTTTATCGCATTTTCTTTTGTTAGAACCTCAATCCTTGCCATTTCTCTCGTTTGTATTTGAGTTTGAAGCCTTGTGAGCAAGGAGTTGATGGTGGTGTCGTTGTATAGGTTAATCTTATCTCTTACGTCTTTAAACGCTTGCTGGATGAGCTCGTGGTTAAAATCTACCTTTAACCCCTCCATACTTCTGGCTAAAACAACGCCATAGGCATAGGAAGCACTGTCGAGAAAGCTGTTGAATTTTGCTTGTTGGGTTGCAGGACTGCTGTTAATTGCTGTTTGGGAAAAGCCTAAACTTGAAGAAAGCAAAATGGCTATTAAAGTGGTTGCAATATTCTTCATGGGAGTTGATTAAAGTGTTACTACCATCGATCGTTATTCTAACCATCCAGTGGGTAAAAAGTTTTAAATAAGCTGAAAAGATTCGTTTAGAGAGCTGCTTCTCTTCTTTCCTTAGATGAACCAAGGGTTAATCCACTCGCTGGAGCGCATAAGTATATCGATGTACTGGGCGCGGGTGTATGCAAAAGGATCTTTTAGGTTGACGAACGACAGCTTACCTCTAAATTCGTCGATGCTTTCGTAGCCTTTCATCTTCATCCAGGCATCTACTTCGCTAATCATGCTTTTAACATAGTCTGGCCCATTTTTGTACACGGCGCTCACCACCTGAAGGGTGTTTGCTCCAGAAAGAAGCATCTTTATGGCCTCCTCGGCGGTTACAATGCCGGTAGCAGCCGATAGCTGAGCGTTAATGCGGCTGTATAGTAATCCGCAGTAGCGAAGGGCAAGACGCGAGTCGTCGGAACGGCTAAATACGTACGACTGCTTCATGGTTTCGGCATCGATGTCAATGTCTGGCTGGTACATTCGGTTGAATAGGACGAACGCCTTTACGCCAATCTTATCCATTCGCGATATAACCTCTAGGGGGTTGCCGTAGAATGGGCTCAACTTTACAGCAATGGGAATTGTAACCTTGCTTGTAACTTCTCTTAGCACCTCCAATTGGGTGTTGATGATTTCGGCTCCTGTAACTTCGAACTTGGAAGGGGAGGAGTAGAAGTTTAGCTCGAGCCCATCGATGCCGGTGTCCTGCATGCGTATGGCCCAGTCTCCCCAAGTTGAAGGGGTAATGCAGTTGAGGCTTCCTATTACAGGGATGCTGAGGGCGCTCTTTGCTTTTTTCAGCTTATGCAAGTGACCTCTAGGACCTGCGTGGTGGAGTTCCGGAAATATGCGAACCATCTCCGGATGGCGCTCGTTGTAGGCCTCGAGGTCATTATCTAGTTCAAGGCTTTCGAGTTCAATTTGCTCTTCGAATAGAGTTTTGTAAACAACCGCGCCTGCACCTGCGTCTTCTAGCTTTTTTAGTCGGTCTACGTTATCGCTCAAGTTGCTTGCTCCAATAACGAATGGGCTTTTTAGGGATAAGCCCATGTAGCTTGTGCTTAAGTTTGCCATAGCTGTCCTTATTATAGTTTGCTCACGATATCTACTGGCTATGCTTGGATAAACCATTTCTTAAACGTATTTAATGCTTGTCTTGTTCGGAAATTGAGGCTCTTAAGCTACATTTGCGAGATTTTTTGGGCCTAGGTTTCGAATATACTTCTACAGTTCTAATTTGTTTCCCTAATGATTAATAAGCATTCTGAGTACGCTTTGACACCGCAACGAAGAGTTGTAGTAGGCGTACAGTTTCTTTTTGTGGCTTTTGGGGCAACGGTACTGGTGCCGTTGCTAGTTGGGCTCGATCCCTCGGTAGCGCTATTTACAGCAGGCTTAGGAACTTTGATCTTTCAGCTGATTACGAAAGGTAAAGTTCCTATTTTTTTGGGCAGCTCTTTCGCCTTTATTGCTCCCATACAAAAGGCAACGGCGCTTTATGGGTTGGCAGGAACCTTAAGCGGGATGGCAGCAGTTGGCATTGTTTACGGTATTGTGTCGGCGTTGATAAAGTGGAGGGGAATAGGCCTAGTTAAGCGTCTTTTCCCCTCTTCTGTGTATGGTCCCGTAATTATTCTCATTGGGGTATCGCTTGCACCTGTTGGGGTAAAGATGGCTTCGTCGAATTGGCCTATCGCCTGTATATCGTTAGTGGGCGCAATTGTCGCGCTGATGTACGGTAAGGGGATTCTTAAGCTTATTCCTGTATTTATTGGTATCATCGTAGGGTATGTCGTTTCAATTTTTACGGGTAATGTAGATTTCTCGGTAATTGTTAATGCTCCGTGGATTTCTATCCCCAAGTTTGTAACTCCCGAATTTTCGTGGGAGGCAATTCTTTACCTTATCCCGGTTGCTTTGGCGCCAATTGTAGAGCACGTTGGCGATGTGTATGCCATTAGTGCAGTAACAGGAAAGGATTTTGTGAAAGATCCTGGTCTGCATCGTACCATGCTTGGCGATGGTGTCGCATGTACAGTTGCCGGATTTGTAGGAGGGCCTCCTGCTACTACATATGCAGAGGTTACGGGTGCGATTGCTCTTACCAAGGTTTTCGACCCTCGCGTTTTGCAAATTTCTGGAATAACCGCTATCGCGTTTGCCTTTCTTGGAAAGATAAACGGTTTCCTTAAATCGATCCCCGAAGCCGTTCTAGGAGGTATTATGCTAATTCTTTTTGGAATTATTGCCACAATAGGCATAAAGACGATGATTGTAGATAAGCTCAACCTCTCGAAGTCGCGTAATCAGATAATTGTAGCACTGATTCTTACCGTAGGAATTGGTGGTGTGGCGATGAAAATTGGAGAATTTGAACTTTCTGGCATTGGCTTAGCGGCAATCGTTGGAATTGTGCTAAATTTGATTTTGCCCGACAGAGATTAGGTGAGATTTTCTCAGTATAAAAATTAGGGCTGCCACTTGGTGGCCTTTTTTGCTTTTCAAACTAAAAAGAAACGAATATGGATAGCTCGGAACAAATTATTAAGCCAAAACCTAAATTTCCAACCATTACTCAGGCATGGTATATCACGCTAATATTTTTTGTGGTTACAATTGCGGTTGCCGGTGCTTTGGCGTTGCTGATTAATGGTGGCTATAAAGATCTGCGGGAATTTTTAGGCTATACAATTCCATTAGGAGTTGTTTGTGCTGTTGTTTTGATGTTCCAGAAGCATGAGTTTGATGCAAAGTTTACAACCCTTTTCAGAAAGTTTGATCTTCAGATTATTCCGTTTTTGTTGCTCTTTGTCTTGGGTTTTGGGTATGCAAGCGATTTTATAATGAGCTTGTTTCCTATGCCGGAGTTTATGAAGAAGATTTTTGAAGAGATGCTTTCTTTTAGCGTGTTGGGTTTCCTTTTGGTTTGTGTCGCAGCTCCTTTGCTGGAGGAAATCCTGTGTAGAGGAATATTTCTGCGCTCTTTTTTGGAAAACTATTCGTCTAAAAAAGCAATTGTATGGTCGGCAATAATCTTTGCAGTTTTGCATATGAACCCTTGGCAGGCAATTCCTGCTTTTGTTGTGGGATACTTTATGGGGTGGCTTTTCTACAAAACAAAATCGTTGTTGCCATCAATCGTAGTTCACTTTTTAAATAACGTAATCGCATATATAACTGCGGGTATTGTGGGAGTCGACTTTACCTATAATAAGCTGCTTCCTTGGCAGACAAATTTGGCATTAGCCGTGCTAGGGGTGCTTCTGGCCGTGTTTAGTGTTTATAGGATTCGTAAGATTTTAGCAGTAAAAGAGGAGTTGGTATAAAAAAGAAAGGCAGCCTTGGCTGCCTTTCTTTTTAGTTCTGATATTTATCTTTGATATACTCATCTATCGATTTTGCAGCAACTCTTCCTGCTCCCATAGCCAAAATCACGGTTGCAGCTCCGGTAACAGCATCGCCGCCAGCAAATACACCTTCTCGGGTCGTTTGTCCTTTTTCATCAGCAATGATGCACTGCCACTTGTTGAGGTTAAGGCCAGGGGTAGTCGTCGAAATTAGCGGGTTGGGTGATGTGCCAAGCGACATGATTACGACGTCAGTTTTGACTTCAAACTCAGAGTTTGGAACTTCAATGGGGCGTCTACGTCCAGATGCGTCTGGCTCTCCCAGATCCATTTTAATGCATTTTATTGCTTTTACCCATCCTTTTTCGTCGCCAATAATCTCTGTTGGATTTGTGAGCAACTTGAAAACGATGCCCTCTTCCTCGGCATGGTGAACTTCCTCTACACGTGCAGGTAGTTCTGTCTTTGAGCGGCGATAAACGACTGTAACATTAGCACCTAAACGTGCTGCTGTGCGTGCTGCATCCATTGCAACATTACCTCCACCAACTACAACTACGTTGCTTCCAACAAAAATGGGGGTGTCGTATGATTCATCGTAAGCCTTCATTAGGTTGGTTCTGGTAAGAAATTCGTTGGCGGATACAACTCCGTTTAGATTTTCTCCTGGAATATCCATAAACTTTGGAAGACCAGCCCCTGAACCTACAAATACGGCATGGTACCCTTCTTCGTTTATTAGTTCATCAATAGTAACAGTTCGACCTATGACAACGTCCGTTTCAATTTTAACGCCAAGCCTTCTAACGTTATCGATCTCGGCCTTTACAACCTTTTCTTTAGGCAAGCGAAACTCAGGAATGCCATATTCTAGTACCCCTCCAGCTTTATGGAGCGCTTCAAAAATTTTGACTTCGTAGCCTATTTTGGCAAGGTCTGTAGCACAGGCTAATCCTGCAGGACCACTACCTATGATGGCAACCTTGAATCCATTTGGAGCAGCAACTTCGGCTAGATTTAGTTGGTTCTCATTGGCATAGTCTCCAATAAAGCGCTCAAGTTTGCCAATTGCAACAGGCTCCGATTTTACGCCAAGAATGCAATCGCCTTCGCATTGCGACTCTTGAGGGCAAACTCTACCACAAACGGCAGGAAGACTGCTGTCTGCTGCTATAACTTTTGCGGCATCAACAAAGTTTCCTTTGGCTATTTCCTGAATAAATGCAGGTATGTTGATTGATACTGGGCATGCTGTAACGCATTTAGGCTTTTTGCAGTTAAGGCAGCGTGTGGCTTCGAGCATTGCCTCCTCGCTGTTATAGCCATACGATACTTCCTCGAAGTTGGTTCTTCTGATGTTCGGGTCTTGTTCGCGAACAGGTATTCGTGGTATTTTATTTGCCATATTAGTATTCCTCTATTTTTCGCATTGGCAGCTTTCGTCCGATTCCTTTTCTTGCTTGCGCAACTTTTGTCCTTCTGCCGATTTATACATAATCTGACGGCGCATTGCTTCATCGAAATTAACGAGGTGTCCGTCAAATTCAGGTCCATCAACGCAGGTAAATAGGATCTTTTCACCTACAGATACGCGGCATGCTCCGCACATACCTGTTCCATCAACCATAAGAGTATTTAGCGATACTATAGTTTTGATGTTGTATTTTTTAGTGGTGAGCGATACAAACTTCATCATAATCATTGGGCCGATAGCCACAACAACGTCGTAGGCTTTCCCCTTATTTTCGATTAGATCTGTAAGAACAGTAGTGACAAGGCCTTTTGTCCCTAACGAGCCATCGTCGGTTGCAATATAAACGTTTTTGGCTATAGCGCTCATTTGCTCGTTAAGTATGATGTGTTCTTTACTTTTTGCTCCAATAATTACATCAACATCAACTCCTTGTTGATGTAGCCATTTTACCTGAGGGTATACTGGAGCCGTACCAACTCCTCCTGCAACAAACAGTATTTTCTTTGATTTTAGATCATCTAGGGTTTCTTCAACAAACTCGCTTGGCCTTCCTAAAGGGCCAACAACATCGAGGAATGCATCTCCTTCTTCTTTAGCGCAAATTAGGTTGGTTGATGCTCCAACAGTTTGTGTTACTATGGTTACGGTTCCTTCTTCTACATTGTAATCGCAAATGGTTAGAGGTATACGTTCCCCTTTTTCATGTACTCTTACTATAAGGAATTGGCCTGGTTTTGCCGCTTTTGCGATTCTTGGCGCGTAAACATCCATTAGGTAGATGTTGGGCGCTAAAAGCGTTTTTTTTGTTATTCTGAACATTGTTAGCCTGTCGGTTAATTCATATAGGTTTGGCAAAGTTAATTTTTCTGATCAATTTCTTTTTCTTTTTCCTGAGAATTCGATCTTCCTTGATTGAGTATCTAGAAATACAAGGAAAACGGAGAGTAACGTCAAAAATATTTGGTTACAAAGTAGTAGGCAAATGAAACTTTTTGAGGGGTCGAAGCCTTTATATATTAGAATTACGATTGTAAGTAAAATGCATATTACATAAGAATGTCGGTTATTACCAACGAATGGATTGGAAGGCACTCTTTAATGATGTTCGTATGAAAGATAAGGAGGTTATTCTTATTGTAGGCGAAGATGACAGCTATTTGGCAACGCTAAAAGAATCCGTACTTCAGTTTGGGTATGACTGCTATGCTGCAAATTCAAGTACCGATGGGATTCAAAAGGCATTTGAATGTTCGCCTGACCTTATTATATATCATGCGTGTCCTAATTGCTTTAAGTCATTTGCTTTCTTTAATATAGTAAAGGAGAGCTGGCTAACTTTTGATATTCCTTTTGTTGTAATATCGGAAGATGTCGATCTGGAGAATATACAGTTTGCTTTAGAAATGGGAGTTGATGGTGTCTTTGATAAGCCTCTACGTCTTTGTGATCTGCAGAGAATTATAGATGTTAGAGTGAAAAAGTATGTTAGGATGAAAAGGGAGTCGGAGCGAATTTTCCTAAAATCTTTTGATCAAGTTTCTTTTCCTATTGTCATTTACGATACCGATTTTTATATCGTAAATGCGAATAATTCATTTCGTAATATTTTTAATATAGATGGTAAATGCTTTGTTTGGGATGTGGTGGGAGTCGATAGGTCTATTTTGCAACGGCTTTCCTACAAGATTTTTGCTGGTAACGAAAGTCGCGAAGAGCTTAGCCTTCGGGTAAAGAGATGTGGTTCTTATGAGGAATACAACTTGGTGTTTTCTTCGCTAAACACGCTTTTTGCAAAGCGTTCTGCTCTTATTGTCTTTCAAAAAACTAATGTTTCTGGTCTTTTGGGTAATATAGACATACCGAATTTGATCGATATGTCAAACGATCCCGAATTAAAAAACGCTGTTTTGAATCGGGGCTCATTTTTATTGGGACAAAAATATACTTCTGATGGGATATGCTATAGAGGAGGTGTTGGTGGCGCTAACGAATTGATTTTTACTAAACGACAACTCGAAGTTTTGGAACTGTCGATACTAGGGTTGCCTATGAAACAGATTGCAGATAAGTTGTGTATATCAGAGAAAACTGTAGAAAAATATCGCGCTAGCTTAATGGAAAAAACAGGATCCAAGAATATTATTGAATTGGTGCTATTTGCTATTAAAAATAAATTTGTTCAGGTGTAGTCTATTGTATATAAAAAAGGGCAGATTTGAGAGGTCATTTTTCAAATCTGCCCTTTTTGTATGTCTCATAATTGCTAGGTTCTTTAGAACGACCAAAACGGGAAGGTTCCATTAGTAACCACTGACGTTCTACCTCCATTATAAATATCAGTTTTATATATGTCGCCAATTGCAGTGCCTAAGTTTGGTCTATTAACGAAAATAATTTGTCGGTTATCGGGTGCAAACCGTGGATATAGATCGTTGGTGCCATTCGAGGTGTTGCCTTCTCCATTCGATGTGAGATCTACAGGTGCAGAGTCGTCGGTTAGATTCTTTAGAAATATGTGCGATTGAATTTTTTGACCCGAAATGTCGATGACTCCGCTAACATCTTGGCTATATACTAGATATTTCCCGTTTGGAGAGAATGATGGAGATTCAAGCATTCCTGTAACACCCCCAATAAGTAGTTGCATGTTAGACCCGTCGTTATCCATCGTGTAGAATTCAGACTCGTATGGCATAGGGCCAACTGTGCGAACCACAATCTTCCCGGTTTCAGGACACCAGTCTACATTGGTGAACTGACGATTTGTTGGAGCTGTTGCAATTTGTCTATTGTTGGTCCCATCTGTATTTATGGCGTATAGGCGATCCATGTAGGTGTAAAGGATACTATTCCCATGGTTGTAGAATGAGTATCCATTGCCAACAGAGTATGCTGACATGTTTGGGAACGGAGATATTTTCATAACTCCGGTTCCGTCTCGAAAAATTCCAAATACGTATGGAAGGTTTTCGTGGTAGGAGGTAAAAAGTATTAGGTTTTGATTCTTGTAAGCAACGGGGGCAAATGCTGTTTTTTCGTACTTCTCAGTAACAACCTCCTCATAGCTCATGTCAGGGTCGGTTGCAATAATTTGATAGAGCCCGTTAGACGAGCTCCTCGAAAAAAAAACTGACATGTTGGGCCTTGTCATTGTTTTAAATGTCCAAGTTGTGCTAGTGTCTACAACTGCGTTGTTGTACACCGCCGCTACTTTCCATGCATATTTGGTGGAGAACTTGAGCCCTTGTACTACAAGGGCGGTATCGGAGATGTTGTTGAATACCTTTTCGATATTGCTTCCTATCTCCTTAAGCGTTACTTTGTAGGATATAGCATCGAGAGGTTCTTCGCGTTTAACTTTCCACGATATGGTTATTTTGGGCTTAATGTCTACGGCATTACTGTCGGGGATAGATCCAGTTAGGGTTACAGCCCCAATAGTTTTGGCAGATTGCTGCATTGAAATGTTTGCCGTGGTAGTTACATTTTTGCGAATTTCAATTTGAGCTGAGTAGGTTGTATAGTTGGCCTTTTCAGCGTTTACTGTTACTGTTCCTATTTTTACGTTGCTAAGCGTATACTCGCCATTATCGTTGGTAACAGCAGTAGAACTCCCAGGGTTAGTTGACACCGTTACTCCTTTTAGCGGTGTTTGTGTTTTACCATCTGTAACGATTCCTGTAATGCGTCCATATTCGCTTACTGGAAATGGATCCTTTTCGCATGATATTGCCACTGCAACGGCGAAGGATAACAGTAGTATTGCTGATAATATCTTGTTCTTTGTTCTCATGTTCTTTTACTTAAGTGGTTAAAAATTTATGTGGTAGAAAAAGCCCAACTTTGCACCCCAGTACTTGTCGTTCATATCTCCATTCTTAATTCCATCTATTTCATCGGTAAGCATGTAGCTGTACATCCCGGTGAGGTTAAGGCTGAAGTTCTTGTTGAGGCGATACTTAAAGCCCAGTTCTGCTCCAATATAGGGGTAAACGTTGGTGTTGCTACGGACATCTTTAGATTTGACTGTAATGCAAGTTCCACCCTTTAGTACAAAAATTGGAGTTCCTTTATGGTACGGGAACATAGAGAACTTTAAGTCTACAGATGCATCGAGGAATTGGTGCGAAAAGTAGTTCTTTTTATAAGAGTAGCGGTAACCAAGATTCTGTCCAAAAGAAAGAACCTTCGACAAAGTAATATCTGTATTTATGAATGCAAATGGCTGATAGTTACTGTAGGCAAAGTCTCCGTTGTACTGCTCTACTCCAGACGATGCTCCAACACTGACCTGTCCTGCAACTTGCTGAGGATTGGCTGTTGTGTTTCCAAAGACATCTATGTCGTCATTCATGGAGCTTTCTTTTGCATAGTTCACTATTGGGGAACTTAGCGTATCCTTCGCATTTTGAAGTTGCCAGTACTTTTCTTTGACACCTTCGATGACAAGCGACTGTACAGCCTTTTCTATGGCTTCGGTAATACATAGTTCCGAGGGCTCGTTGTAGGTAAAACCAGTTTCTGCTTCTAGCAGCTTAGTTAGGCTTACATAGCGGTAAACGTTCGCCTTTATTTCCTGCGACAAGATAGTCTTAGAGGTGTAAACCGTTTTTAATACGGCTCCACTTGAGGTGGATACAGCTCTTAGGTAAATGGTTACTCGGTCCATTCGATACTGGGTGTTACCCCCAATGCCGAAATAGCGAACCCCTAAACCACCCGTAAGCAAGTTGGTTTCGTAGGATATAATGCCGCCTTCTAGCAGGATTCCTGCAAATAAAAGAGGAGGAAGGTCTGTTTCTTTGCCTTCGAATTGAGCTCTACTAGACCGGATTATCTTGCGCTCGTTTAGCAGATTGTTGATGTTTTCTCGCTCGATAGGGATGAACCAGCCCGACTGCTCTAACGCACGGATAAGTATAGTTGTAGCCCCTTGCGTTACGGCAGTAGACCATGATCCTCCTGATTCCGACATTTTGTACTGCCCTGTTTGGTCTCTAAATTTATATACTGCTGCAACTACCTTCTCTTTTGGTATAGGTAGCTGGGTTAGCGTTTTTTTCATTGGTGTTTCGGGCCCTAACCTAGCACGCTCAGGCTTATAGGGCTGGCTCGTGTAGTTGGCACAGCTAGCTATAAATGCTAAGGCAGCAACTCCTGCTAATAGCCTAATTTTTGTTGTGGTTTGCATTATCTTTCGATGATAGTTAGTAATTAGGGACTGTTACTTGAGTTTGGTTCCCATTAGAATTATCGTAGATTGTTACCGTAACGCCTCCGGCTCCAGAGCCGATGTTGATGCGGTACTTACCTATGTTATACACGCCTTCTTTTAGCTTGCCTTCAGTTCCAAATTGTTTTTGAATAATGGCGTTGGATAGAGAGTAGAGGATCTGGTTGTTGAGATTGCTGGCAAAATCATCAAGATCTGACTGTGATTTCTCTTGTGCTGATGTTTCTTTTTGCTTATAGTCCGATTGAACTTGTGCAGACTGCATAAGCCAGCTGGCATTTAGAGGGCTTCCTCCAAAAGAAGGATTGACGAACGAAAACGTCAGCTGTTGGGACAATGCGCTACCTGTCCAAGAAATAAAAACAAGTAGCAATACAACTCTTAGTGCTTTCATATCTGGTCAATTTAAAATATTCCGGTTCCGGTTTGTTCCTTATTGCTCAACTCCAGCTGTATTTGGTTGTAGTTTACAATAAACTCGGCGGCAAGCTCTACAGCCTCATTGGCTGTTTCTTCTATCAAATCGCGTTTGGGCTGTAGGTAGTTGCCAAATATCTCGAAATTGTTAATCGTTACCTTTACTATGGTTGATGTTCCAAGACCAGGCGTTTCGTCGATAACTATGGTGTAATCCATGACATTGTCGGGTAGTACAAGGTTTTGGATAAACAAGTCGTAGAAGTCTTTGCCTGCTCGTGTTTTTGTTTGATCAAGAACTATCCCTCCGGCTATCTCCTCGAATGAGGTTTTACTGTTCTTTTTGCCATTTTCAATTTTACTTACTAGCTCTTCGAGTATGGCTTGTGTCTTAGCATCTTTTTTGGTAGTATCGGTTTGAGCAAGTAGAGGGGTGCTCAACACCGACAGAAACAGAAATACCGTGAATGCTATACCCTTCATATGCTAATGGTCTTTTAAATGTTTCTTTTTACTAACCTCAGGTTAAACGATTAGGTTTAAAATGAGCTCTGTTTTAACAAAATCATAGCTTTTGAACCTAAAAAACCCTGGTAGTAGTCGCTACAACCAGGGCTCAATTCTGAAATAAGACAATGATTAGTCCTATTAAGGGGATGTAGTATTAGCTTCTTCTATGGTGTTCTATAATTTTCGGAGATGCCATTATGCCTTCTCCTGCAAATTTAAAGCACCAGTATCCCTATGTCCATTTTTCTAGTTTAAAAGATCATATGAGATCCGTTTGTTCTGCTGCAAAAATATTTTTACTACTCCGCCTAAGCCTTTGTGGTTGTTTTATAGCTATACATATAATTATGGTATCTGCTTTATTCTCTTAGAAACCCCGGCCGTACTGTTACGGCCAGGGCTCAGTTTGACTTCATCTAACCATTAATGGATGATGTAGTGTTATTTAATTAGATTAGTGGCAACCGTTGCAAGGACCATTGTTGTTTGAACCATAGTTTGCTTGAATTACAGTGCCGTAGTTGCTGTTACCCCATTGGGTTACAGTTACGTTGCTTCCGAATGATTCGCTCTTTAGGCTCAATCTGTTGTTAACGCCTATTTGAACAACCTTTAGATCATCACCTTCAAATTTTGCAAGTTCGGTTGGGCAGTTGTCGCAGATGCCATGTCCGTAGTAGGCAACAGAGTTGAATGCGCCACGTTGGTAGATCCACGATTTTCCGTCTTGTTGGTCGAGGGCAACACGGTTAGCATAGCCATACTGAGAAACCTTTGCATAGTCTGCATTTATACCCATTTTTAGCCAAATCATGTTTCCGATACCCTTTTGTCTTAGGTCGCTTACCCCATTCTTTTGTTGTAGATAGATGAAATTCCAGTATCCATGTTGAGCAATAGTTTGTACTCCATGTAGTGTTCCATCTGTGAATAAGCGGTTGCCATCGCCAATTTGCTTAAGCGTGAAGAAGGTACCTTCGCCAAGATTAATTGAATTGTAGTATGGTCTTCCCTTAAGGGTAAGGTCGCAACGGTTGAAGCACCAGTTAACGTAGGCAGGCTGCCAGCAGGAGAATTTTACGTTGTTAACTTCTGCTGCAATGTTGAAGCTACCAGCTTGTAGTACGTTAGCATAGCTGAAAGATGCTTGTTTAACCTTTGCTAGGTTGTGGAAGCCGTACTGCCCAATGGTTCCATATATAAACATGCCATTTTGCTTAAGGCTAGCGTAGTTAAGAGAACCAAATTGTTCAACTTTTGCAAATTCAAAAGCGCCTTTTTGCTCAACTTTTGCTCCGTTGTAGAAGCCTACTTGGAGTACATCAGCTCCGTTAAAGAATCCAATTTGTTCGATTTTGGCAGCGTTCATGTTTCCGTATTGACCTAAGGTCGCATTTTGGAATTGTGCCATTGCAGCTGTTGCAATAACTACTAGTACTAAAAGAATCGCGTACTTTTTCATGACTTTAGTTTTTTGGTTTGACATTTAAAAAGTTTTTCAAACTGACAGGTCAAAGTTACCCCACGCCCTTCCGCCGACTCAATTAGGATTTTCCATACTCTTTTACGCTTGTTAGATTTTCTTTTATAACACGGTATTAATTTTCTTTTAGGTCAGCTAATTTTACGTTCTTAAGCGTTCGTTTAAGTTCTATTTACAGGTTACGTTAAGGTTTAGCTCCTGTTTTGTTATTGAGCTTGTAGTAGCCTTAACGCATACTGCCGCTACTTTACCGTTAAAAATTTGGATACCTTAAAAGTCTATGGGGGAATTCCCTACTTTTTAAGTAAAAACGTTAACCCTGATTTTTATGCTTTGTAAGGTTTTAGTAAAAGCTTGCATTTTTTTTAGGGCTATTTGAGCTATTGGAAGGGGTAAAGCGTAACCTTTCGATTTTGGGGTCTTTTGAACGCTGCTTTTAGCTGTTGATGGTGGGGGAATGCCGAAGAAGCCGTACATCGTCAGAACCCCGGATTGATCGGATTGAAGGATTACACGGAGACGTTCTCTGCATAACGACTACGCTAATCGTTGCGCATAGATTCTTTCCCGTGTAATCAGATAAAACCATCAAATCCGTGATCCAGACAGTGGCGGCTAGCCGTACATCGTTTGAATCGTGGATTATATCGGATTGAAGGATTACACGGAGATGCTTTTTACGCACTAGTAGGGCTTGCTAAACGTGTTCAGTAGTTTTTTCGTGTAATCTACGGAATCCCTTAAATCCGTGACAAAAAAAAGGCCGAACCCATGGGTTCGGCCTTTACCTCTGCTTTGTGTGCGTTTCTAGTCTTTTTAAGGCTCGCTTTGCTCCTTTTTTGCCTTGGCTGCCAGCGTTTGGCGCGCATGCAGCTGCTGCATTACAACGTCAATTTCGTGGTTAATTTTGGCAATTAGCTCGTCGTACTCGGGTTTCGGATCTACTAGGTTAAGCGCATCGAGCATTTCCAGGATGTCAGCGCTTTGCCTGCGGGCTACCTTTGCCAGCTCGTAGGCGGCAACGTCTTCCGATTCCTTAACCTTTACGTTGCTGAGGAGGTGGTACACCTCTTCGAACTCGGCCTGAGCGGCCATCACGGCATCCCACATTGGCTTGGCGCTAAGCGCTTGCAGGGCCGCTATGTAGCGCTCGTTGGTGGTAAATAGGTCGTTTAGCCCGTATAGAGCCGTTGTTTCCTTGTCGAGCTTCATGCTCTGTACGTTCCCGGCATCCCTAAGCGCCTTGAAGATGAGGTTGGCCGCCTCGTAGGTGGTGGGGTTGGAGCTGTGAATGAAGGCTTCTATAAAAGTCTTAAAGCAGAGGTATTCGCTATCGCGCTTTGCATCCTTGGCCTTCTTATTCTTGGTTTCGGCGATGTAGGTTGGGCTCGATATCACCCCCTCCATGTCGGCCATGGTCTTTGCAAGGCCCGTTACCAGCTCCTTTAGCCTAGCGTTGAGGTTGGGAACCGGGCTAAGGATAAAAATTATCAGCTTAATGAAGTTGAACACTTCGCCAACTTGCATCTTGGTTAGGTAAACAGAATTTGTTTTCATACGTTTTTGTTTTTTTTATTACATGTTAAATAAATGTAAAAAACAGGGTAATTCCAACAGCTAACGCAAAAAAAATATTCATAAAACAATGCTGCATGGCTTGGTTTTTTTGGCATAAAGTGGTTGCAGTAAGCTGTATCGCATAGTTTGGAGGTTGATTAGCCCTTTGGGTATTGTGCAGCTGCTGGTCTCCTTTAAGAAGTCCTGCTCGCGTAAATTATTTGAGGCCGTTTTTGACGAAGAATGCTCCCGCGTAAATTATTTGAGGTAGTTTTTCGTGAAAAATGTGCTCGCGTAAATTATTTGAGGCTGTTTTCGGCCAAAAATGCTCCCGCGTAAATTATTTGAGGTGATTTTTGACGAAAAACATGCTCGCGTAAGCTACATGATGCTGTTTTCGGCGAGAAATGCTTCCGCGTAAATTATTTGAGGGCGTTTTTGACGAAAAACGTTTGCGGGTTGTAGCCTGTGCCGATAACGCTTCTTGCGGACAACGTGAAGCGCTGCTGGCTAGGTCTTTTGTTGGTAGCTGCCGTATACAAGCCCTAATGCTGCTGCAAAGGGGCGAGGGGCGAAGACGCCAAGCAAATAGCCCTCTGGCTAAGCGAGGGCTATGAATAAGTGCAGCAATCCCGTGCTTGTTGTGTGATCTAAGCTGGAATCCAAGTAAGCTCTAAAAAGGAATGGTCTTTAAAAGTAGAGGCCTTCTGACCAGAATTTGGATTAGCTCCATCGAGCTAAAGCTTCCGGCAAGCTCCGCAGCCCTACCTCTACCTATACTGCTAGAGAAGGCCTTCTGCAGAACCTCCTTTGCGCTTCTTGCGCGCTTTGCGGGGCGTACGGCTGGCGTATAGGCATACGAAAAACCCCGGATGAAGTACGCGTACATCCGGGGTTGTCAGCTTGAAATTATTGTAGTAGTAGCTGTTTACGAACAGCTAAGTGAGGATGGTTAGAAGTCGCGTTGCATAATGAAGCCGTAGTTGCCAACGCCATGTTGGGTAACGATCATGGTGCTGTTGTACGATCTTCCATCAACGGTTAGCCTGTTGTACCTGCCAACCTGATCAACTTTTAGCGTATTCCTATACCATACGGTAGCTGGATCAACCACGTTGTGGCTTCCCTCTTGGTTGATGTTTACATTGCTAAAGGAGTACTGGATTACGTTAGCCCTGTTCTTATGCCCTGCTTGGGTAATAATACCGGCTGCAAACCACGACCATCCGGGTTGGGTAATCGAAGCTTGGTTGCCCCATCCGTCTTGGTTGATGGTGGCCATGTTAAAGAATCCGTATTGGAAGATGTCGGCCTTGTTAGCCATCCACTTGCCACCAGTTTGGGTGATGAATGCTTTGTTGAACGCTCCACCCTGTAGTATGTAGGCTATGTGGTTCTTTCCATACTGCTTGATGATTGCCGCATTGAACATCCCATACTGATCTATGCTAGCCCATAGGTACTTGCCATCTTGGAAGATATCTGCATGGTTGAACATGCCTCCTTGTAGGATGTCGGCGTGTACGTGGTTGCTGTTTTGACTTATAATAGCCGTGTTGAACCATCCGGGCTGAGTGATGGTAGCGCTAGAAAACGCCGTGTTGGTTTGGTTGATGGTAGCATGGTTGAAGTAGCCAGGCTGGTTGATGTCAGCGCTGCTAGCAAACGTGTTGGTTTGGTTGATTTCGCCGGCGTTGTGTCCACCTGTTTGGGTGATGCTTGCGTTAGATAAATCAGCCATAGTTTGGGTGATGGTAGCAACGTTTTTGTGGTTGGTCTGGAATACATATGCCGTGCTAAACCACGAATGGTGTTGGTTAATAGTGCCAGCATTGTACTTGCCGTATTGAACTATTTCGCCTAGTACACCATAGTTGCCATGCTGGTTAATGGTAGCAACGTTGTTCTTGCTGTAAGGAACCTGGTTGATTATTGCTGTACTTAGCATGCCATTAGTTTGGTTAACGGTGGCCATGTTGTACTTCCCGTATTGGGTGATTTGAGCATTATCATACCAGTCTTTGGTTTGGGTGATAGCAGCAGTGTTTTTCATGCCGTGCTGCATAATCATAGCCTCATCGCCATTCGACATTGTTTGGTTGATGGTGGCCACGTTGGCTATGCCCAATTGAGAAATGTGCGCATCAGATGGCATGAACCACCACCAGCCCCATCCATCGGCGGCTTGGGTGATTGTAGCGTTGTTTTTCCATCCCATCTGATCGATGGTTGCATCGCTTCCTACGGATAAAGCCTGTGTGATTGTACCCATGTTGCCCCATCCAAATTGGTTGAGCTTACCATATACATACCAGCTGCCTAGCTGGTTTACGGTTCCATGGTTCTGCATCCCGATTTGGAAAATGTAGCCCTGACCGTAGTGGTTGTTTGCGTTTTGATTAAGTATTGCCGTGTTGTTTTGCGCAAATGCTACAGCACCAATTAGAAATAATCCTAGCAATAAACCTGCTCTTTTCATGATCTTAAATTTTTGGTTCGACAATAAATTATATTACTGACAAGAGCAAAGGTATTTCCGAATTAAAATTAGGCGCAATTAGGTGTTTCCATACTCTTTAATTAAAAATTAAATTACATTTTGAAATTGACTTTGTATTTTGATTAAATAGCGTTTGTTGTATAACAATTGGGTGAAATATACTGTCATTTGATAATTGATGGCTTAAAATAAAAAATGTAGGTTAAAGAATTTGATTTTGGACAAATATTCAGATGTGCGCTTTAGTAGGTTATCCCCTCAACGAGTGGGATTGCGGTGCGAATTTGTGTTTTTTTATGTTGTGCTTTATATAATTTTAAGCGTGATTTTATTTGTTTAAGTAGGTTGGTGGATTCGGTGGCTTTATTGGTATTTCAAATGTATATTTGTGTAGTATCTTTAATAACTACTTGTAGGATGTTTAAATTCAAGCTAAATTCAAGCAAAATACGCGAATTTATACAGGTTTGTTGGTTTGTTAATGGTAACATTTATAATTGAGATGTTGCTTAGTGTGAATTGTAATTTATTAGGTGTCGTAAGCGTATTGCAAATCGATGTTTTAAACTACTAATAAGTGCTTTTAATAAGCTATAATTATGTTATGTTCTGTAACAAAATAAGGAAGTGCTCTTGTGGCTAAATGGGTAGGTCTTGCCTTTTTTGTTGCTGGTATTTCTGTTCCTAAACGACAAAAAAATACCCCGGATGTTGCGGTTCATCCGGGGCTCGTCAGCATGAAGTTAGCATAATGCATTATCCTAGCATCATTGGTATTGTTAGGATTATAGGTAGATGGCGCTTATTGGCATCCGCCACAGTAGCTGGTAAACTGGTGCTGATAGGTAATGCCCTTTTGAACGATCATGCCAAAGTTGTACGATCCGTTTTGGGTAACGTTAATCATGTTCTTGTAGCCATCGCTCTCAACGCTTAGCCTGTTGTGGTCGCCATTTTGGACTACGGTCATCATATCGCCGTTAAACTCGGCTGGACCCGTAGCGCAGTTGTCGCATGGGCCACTGAACTTAGCAACGTAGTTCTTGTAGCCGTTTTGGGTTATAGATACGGTTGGTCCGTCGGTGCCCTTTAGTACGTCCATGTCTAACCAAATCTTGTTGTACCTGCCATTTTGGGTTAGGATGGCGTTACCGCCGTCTTGTGCCAGCCAAATGGCGTTGTAGTCAAGATTCGAGTGGTGATGTCCATGTTTGCTGTAAGGCCATCCGCCGTTGTTTCCTTGAACAATTGTTCGGTCACCTTTAAGTACCCCAATGCCAAAGAAGTATTCGCCTTGGCCGGTTTGGGTAAGCTCTAGGGTTTCGCCTTCGCCTACAATTAGAGGTTGGAACATGAAGT
Organism: Acetobacteroides hydrogenigenes; assembly: GCF_004340205.1. NCBI lineage: Bacteria > Pseudomonadati > Bacteroidota > Bacteroidia > Bacteroidales > Rikenellaceae > Acetobacteroides > Acetobacteroides hydrogenigenes. The sequence goes on along the minus strand of NZ_SLWB01000008.1, from coordinate 111,706 downwards.
TAGGGCAGCAGCTTTGCTGGTAGCTGTAGTGCTGCAAGCTTCCGCAGAAGTTTGCGTAGCTTGCTCCACCAATGTAGTTGTGCTCGCCACCTTGATTAATTGTTAGGTTGCTACCGCTTAGCTGAAGAACCGATGTGATGTTGTGGCTGCCAGTTTGGTTGATAATGCCTTTAGCACCTGGTTTTGGGCCATGATGGCTGTTTACAATATCAGCATATGGGCTGCCATGGTACCAGCCCCAGTTAAGCTGCCAAAGGGTGGCTAGGTTGCCATGTCCCGTTTGGTTGATGGTGCCTTCGTTGTTAAATCCAATCTGCGTAATAAAAGCGGTGTTGCCAAAACTGCCCTCTTGATGATTCATTACAGCTTCACCTGTAGGTGTTGCTACAAGGCCTTGGTTGATGGTTGCTTTGTTGCCATCCCCAAACTGGTAGATAAATCCCCATTGCCTCCAACCTTCTTGATTTAGAACAGCACTATTGCCCGTTACGGTTGGTTGTGGATGATGAAATTCCTGTGCGCTGACTCCAATTGCAAGCATTGCAAGCACAATAATAATACTGACCTTTTTCATGATACAAATGTTTTGGTTTGACAATAAAATTTACTGACAAGCGCAAAGTTATCTCCGAAATGAAATTGTATTCAATTAGGTATTTCCATATTAATTGTTGTCATTTTGTTAATTGAAAAATGAGCTTTGTGTTTTGTATAAAATATGGTTTTTGCGGTATGTATTGGTAAAACACATAAGTTTTAAATTAAAAAATGTCATATCTTTTAATTCTAATTAATTTGTGCGAATGCTTTTCTTAAATTCTTTTTGTAGTAGTACGACTATAAAGTTGATGCTTTGTGATTTTGGATTGATGCGTTCTGCTTTTAAAGATGCTGTTGTGTAATTTTTGTAAATGAATTATGGATGAACTATGTTTTGTATAAATTACTAGTAAAGGTGATTTTAATTTGTATTTTTAATTACAATTGTTGCCTCTTTAAATTTAAATAGTATGAGATATATTAATGGTTGGTTAATGTTAGCATAATTAAAGTTTGTATTTTGTTATTAATATGTTAATGCTGTAATTTATATTTTATTAATTCTTGATTTTTGTAAATTATATTTGATTTGTTTTATGTTGGTTAAAGTATTATTAGTTATTTAAAATAAATTTGACGATAAATCAACGTTATTTATGTGGATTTGGGCAATAAAATGAATGTCTATTTTACAAAAAACAGCACCTAAACGGTTTTTTTGTTATACCTACCTGGTATTTTATGGCTTGGGTGGGGTATTAAAAAGAGGTTTTCTTTTGAAAGGGGACGATCTTTTTAGTAAGTAGGTTGGTTGTGATGTTAATTTTTTGATAGTAGTCGAATCATAAATCGCTTTTTTATAAAAACAAGCAAAATATTTTGGACATAAAAATGGAAGAAGCGTTACTGATGGATTTATGAATTCTGTGCAAAATTAGTTTCTTTTAAAATGGTTAAATAAAACTAAACTGGTTGTTTTTGTTGATTTTGCGTTGTTTTCGAATTAAAGCAAATTCGTGGGATGCGTTTTAATCTATAGCTGTTATTTTTAGTATCGTTGAATATGGTAATGCTTATAGGGTATGATTGCTATTATTTATTAGCAGCCCCCTCTAAAGTAGGGGGGTGATGAATCGAATTCTTATTTTTCTATATTGCATCCGAGAACGAACACTTGTTTAAATATTTACAGAAAATGGAAGTAATTGTAAGTGGCACCGAGCAATGTGCTATTGTTGAAATCGGCGATTTGGTCCGTCGCTTAACTCAGGAGACAGGGCAGGAATACTTAGCCCTAAATAGGGGAATTAATGCAGTTGTAAACATTGATTTAAGCGAAGTAGTCAAATCGATTGATTTCAATTCGCCTGAAATTCAGATCTATCCTCCAACTACAGGCTTTCCTGCACTTAAAGATGCAATTAATAAGGAATACTTTGGAGGTAAGGCCAATCCTAATCAGATTTCTATTACAGGAGGAGGGATGGCTGCAATTGATATGGCCTTCCAAACTGTAAAGGTTGATAAAGTATTCGTTCCTGAAATAATTTGGGAATCCTACTTCATGATTATGCAGATGCGCGGGAAACAACCTGGGCTATACCACTCTTTATCGTCTCTTAAGGGGATGATAGATGAGCTTCGTGGTAACGCTGTGCTTATTTGCGATCCGAGCAATCCTGTTGGGGATAAATACGATGATGAGAAGCTCTTTGAACTTATTAAGTTTTTAAACGATAACGATGTTGTTGTTTTTTGCGATTGCCCATATCGACGTATTTTTAAGGATGCTGATGATAGCTTCTACGAGCGTCTTTTACCTCTAGAAAATGTGGTAATTACAGAAAGTTTTAGCAAATCGGTGGGCCTTAGTGGTATTCGTTTAGGATTTATTCACTGCAACAATCCGGTATTCAATAAGGAGATACTCTTACGCTTGCTTTTTGCCACTAACGGTATTAACGGTTTTGCTCAGCAGCTCGTGCTTCGACTTTTGACTACCGGAGAAGGGAAAAAAGCTGTTGCCGAGTTTAAGCAAAAAACTGTAGAGGGAATAACTAAGAATATAGCATATCTACGTGAAAAGGGCTTTCTTGCCGAAGAGTTTTATCAGGAATCAACCCCAGTTGGTATATTTACCATACTAAATATGAGTTACGATGAGCTGATGAAGAACCGTATTGCTAGCGTTTCTTTGCGTTTCTTTGCCAAGGAGTTAGAGAATGCAGATAAGTATGCTCGTATATGCGTTTCGGTCCCTCATGAAAAGCTGAAGAGATTCTTTGAGCCGCTTGAAAGTCTTGTCGCTTCAAAGTAGAAATTTTGAATCTATAAATGGAATTCCTAGGAAGTTATGCTTTCTGGGAATTTTCATTTAAATCTATGTCCGTTTATATTATCGTGATTCCTATTCCAAATCTACCTGTACGTCCGTTGTCGTGTCTTGATGAGAAAAAGAGGGTGTTGTTGCATTTTGTGCATATCTTGGCAACTTCGATATTTTGGATAGGTATGCCTGTTTCTTCTAGCTGCTCCTTGTTCGCCTCCCACAAGTCAAAATGGTACTTACTATTATGCGAGATAAGTAAGTTTGCTGAGTTGGGAAAGCTGGATGATACAGCATCTACAACTTCGGAACCTACTTCGTAGCAGCATCGTCCTATTGATGGGCCTATTCCTGCAATTATGTTTTGGGGATTACATTCAAATTCAGCAATCATCTTTTGTGCTGTCTTTTGAGCGATTCTTTTAATAGTTCCCCTCCATCCAGCATGAATGGCTGCTGCTACTTTATTCTTAGTATCATATAGAATAATGGGGACGCAATCGGCGGCTTGCGCAAAGAGCGTAATTCCCTTTGTTTGCGTTATTAGGGCATCGGAGTTTGAAATAGATTGAGTTTTTATACGGTTTCCAGCACCTGCATTATTGCTATCTACTACGGTTATAGAGTCGCTATGTGCCTGGCTCTGAAACGTCATTTTCTCGAAGTCGATGTTTAGAGCCGTGCAAATTCTCTGTCGGTTACTTATTGTAGTCGATGCAGGTTCAAATTCGGAGATTCCTATGTTGCAGGATGCAAGGTGATCGGAACTTTCTCCTCCTACACGGGTTGTCACAAATGCTAAAACATCATTTCGGTTGGCAAAAAGTTCGAAAGTAAGCGTTAGTGGTGCTTGGGTTAGCTCTATCATAAAGGCAAAAGTAAAAGAGCGAGAAAATCTCGCTCTTTTTATTGTAAATTAAAGATGTAAGTAATATTCCCGGTTTGAATGGAGGGCGCATTTTTGTCTACGTTGAATCGGGCTCGAAGGGCAGCTGAGATCGCTGCTTGTATAAGCCTAGAATCGGAGGTGGTAGATCCTTTGGGAGAATAAGTTGCCTTAGTTACATTCCCGTTTTGATCTACGGTTATAGAAACGACAACTTTCCCCGAGGCCTGAACGTTATAAGCAGGGTTAGGAAACCCTCCAACTATGCGTCTTCCGCTAAGGCTGAAGGAGTGCCCATTGGAACTTCCCGTACTACCTCCTATACGGCTTTTGCTATCTGGAGAGCCATTTGGATCTCCTTGATTGCCGATCCCTTTTCCATCTCCTTCTCCTTGTGAGGGAAGACCTGAGTTGCTTTTTCCTGGGAAAAGAGCACGCTTGTTTACTTCGCGAGGCTTTTCGACGGGTGCAACGGGTGCTGCTTCTGTTCGTGTTTGAACTGTTGGCTTATTCGCAGGAACTTTCTTTTTGATGGATGTTTTTGTTGGAAGCGTTGGTGCTTCTTCAAAATCTTGCGTAATAGGATTTTCCTGATCTGCGGATTGTTGGCTAGGAGCAACTTGTGCAACTTGATTGGTTGCCGAAGGCTCTACAAAGCCGCTTCCTACATCGCTATCTCCAAAGTTTATTAGGATAGCCTCTTCTGGAGGTATAGGCAGCTGAGGCTTAAGCCCAAATAGGAGCAGCAAAAGCAAAACTGCAGCATGAAAAATAGCTGTAGCAAACAATCCTGCAATCTTCGATGAGTTGGAGTTAACCATATTTTACTCTGGACTTGTTGCAAGAATAAGCTTGTAGTTGTTATTCTTTGCAATGTTCATCACCTTTACTACTTCATCCATTGGGATGCTACCATCTACATGGAGAGCAATGGTCTTTTCTTCTTCATTCATCAGCTTCTGTTGTAACGTGCTTTCGATGTTTTCGAAGGCAACAGGCTGGGCCTCTATGTAGTAGTAATACGCTCCGTTAATGTCGTCTATCGAGATGCTCGTTATAGGTTTTCCCTGCACTTGGCTGTTGCTTTTGGGAAGCAGAAGCTTTAGCGCATTGGGACTTACTAATGTGGAGGTTACAAGAAAGAAGATTAGCAGCAAAAACACCATGTCGGACATGGATGACATGCTAAAGCTAGTATCGACCTTCGACCCTCGTTTAATTGCCATTTTCTACTGGTTTTAATAGTTTACTACTTCGCAGGTTCATTTAGCAGATCCATGAAAACCATAGAATTAGCTTCCATATTAAACACCAACTTTTCGATGCGGGCAACGAGAATGTTATAGCAGAAGTAGGCCATGATACCTACAATAAGTCCACCTACAGTGGTAACCATTGCCGTATAAATACCACCAGAAAGAAGTCCGATGTTTAGGTTATTGCCTGCTGCAGACATCTTGTAGAAGGCGTCAATCATACCAACAACTGTGCCCAAGAAGCCTATCATTGGGGCACCTCCCGAAACGGTTGCCAATAGTGGTAGATTCTTTTCAAGTTTAGCAATCTCTAGGTTTCCTACATTCTCTATGGCTGTGTTTACGTCGTTCAGAGGACGGCCAATGCGCTCGATTCCCTTTTCAATCATACGAGCAATTGGAGTGTCGTTCTGGCGGCAAAGGTTGAGTGCTGTTTCAATTTTCCCTTCGTGGATGTACTCGCGAATACGATTCATAAAGTTGGTATCGTACTTGCTCGCTTTTCTTATGGCCATATAGCGCTCTACAAAGATGTAAACAGCTAGTACTGATAGTAGGCCAAGAGGTATCATAATAGGACCGCCCTTAACCATTAACGACCAAAATGATAGGCCACCTGTTTGAGCCGCTTGTGTTGCAACCTGAGTTACTGTATCTGCAGCAACGCTACTTTGAAGTAAAGTGTTTAAAATCATAACTTTTATTTTGGGCTTTAGTTTTGTCGAAAATAGTAAAATGTTTATAGTCGACAAAGAATTAACATAGGAGAGTGTTCTTCATATTCTCCGTATTCAGGTTGCAAAACTATCGAATAGAATTGCAATCTGAGCTATTATCTCTTTTTTTGTGTTTCCGATGAGTCTTTTTTTACCTTGTCGTGGAGAAGAGTGTCTGATGCTTGAGGTGTTTTGGCATTCTTTTTTTTCTTTTTAAAGAGGTCTCCGAACGAGTTAAACTGGTTTTGGAAGAAAACCCCAACACCTTGTCTGCTTTGAATGTTGTTGAGTAGTTTGTCTTGCTTTTCGTGCGAAAACATTTTAAACTTTACCTTATCCTTTTTGTCGAGCCTTACTTCAACGTCATAGTCTCCAGCAACACCTCTGCCGGTTGATTTTGAGTTATTGGCAACGTCAACAGTCCCATTAACAGTAACCCATTCGTTGAACTTAAGCGATGTTGATATCTCATACTCCTGTTCCGTTGTTGCGGTTGCAGGTGTGTATTTTATTCCGAAGTTAACGGAGTTGGATATTTGGGACACTAGGTTTGCTAGTTGGTTAAACAGAAGATCTGCAGCCATCCCTTTGCTGGCGTATGAACCTATTGGATTATCGTTGCTGGTGTTTGTTTGTTCGGGGAAAAATTGTCCGAACATGAGCAAGCTAACAAACTGCTTCTGCATTTGACTTTCGGTATTGAGGGCGGCTTGTAGTAGGGTTTGGGTTGATGCATCTGCTTCGGGAAGTTCTACACCTAATTTTATGTTTGGGTTCAAAAGCATGCCATCAAGCATAATCTTGCAATCGACGTTATGGCGCTGGACTCTGTTTTGCTCAAGTTGGTCGAGACCTGCAAGTATTGGGCCAAGAGTGGTTCTAACCTTGTGGCGTGCAGTAACGTTAATTGTAGCGTTTGATGGGCTTCCCGACCAAGAAATTGAGCTCCCCTGGTCTATTGAGAAGTCTTTTGAAGCAAGATTTAGCAACGAAAAACGAAAGTTCCCTTTTTGAATAACGTAGTTACCCCTAATTTGAAAAATGTTGGAAGAAGGGTTGACCTCCATGCTTAGGTTTGAGTTACCCTGCGCTTTTAGGACATTGCCAGAGTTTGGATCGAGCAGTATTTGTGCTTCGGCATCGGGTGTAACTTGTAGATCAAGGTAGATCTTAAGGTTAGATCTTTGTTTTATTGTTTGCTTTGGATTGAGGTTTTCTGATGAGCTCTCGTTGTCAACATCTTTTTCTTTTGGCTTAATGAAGGTAATAAAGCTCTGGTCTTGAATCTGAGTTCTGTTGCTAAGAGGAATAAATACTCTTGAATTCTTTTCAGTAAGGGCGTTGATTCGCATTTCAAGGTTTCGCAAATCTCCAAGTATTTGTACCAATCCAGAGGCGTAGGCCGTTCCGTAGAATACCTTGTTTTGTTTTGCGGTGGTATTTAGCGCGAGTAGTTTTTGCGGTTGAATGTTGATGTTAAACTTGAAATTCTTGAGGTTTTTGTGCGTTACAGATGCATTAACAACCGCAATATTGCCCAAGCCATCGTTTAGCGTATCATTCTTAATACTAAATTCTGTTGGCGAGATGGCGATAGGGGCTGTTATACTATATGTTGTATTTAAAAAGTCGATTTTGGCTTGTATGTCGTTAAGATATGCCATTCCATTTACTATAGGGCTGCTGGTTTTGCCCGTGATAGCTAGGTCTGCGCTAATGTTGCCCTTCATATTAGATACGATTCCTTTGGTAAAGGGTTCGAGCAAGAAGGGGCGTAGCTGATTTATTCTGAGATCTAGGTTCAGATCTTTTGTTTCGGGGGATATCGTCCCCGAGAGCCTATACACTTCTTTGTCGTTGATGGTATTGGTCGAAAGCAAGCTTACTTTACGGCTTACCTCGTCCCACGAACTTACTAGTTCAGGGCTTCCTACCGATCTACCATTAATATAGGCCTCGTCAAACTTGATGTTGCTGAAGAGCATCGGGCTATCGTATATATTCTTTAAGGTCGCAATACCATTTAATGCTCCTCGAATATCGTATCCCGATTTTTGAAAAAAAGACTTGAAGTTTTGAACGTCGAAGTTGTTAACGATAAAGTGGAGTTGCTCTTCTTTATCCTTCGAGATTTTACCGGCAACTGCAATTTTCTGCTGGTTGTGGGTAACCTTGAAGTCTTCTATCTGAATCGTTGTGCTATCGATGCTAACCGTGGCTTGTCCAATTTTCCAAGGTGTGTCGTTAATGGTTAGAAGCGATTTTATGAAATCGACCTTGATGTGAGGCTTTGATGAATGGGCATTTCTGTCGAACATAGTTATAAACTTCACTTCGCCTTCGTTGCGAGCATCCTTGGTGTTGTTGTTGAAGTTGATAGTTGTGTTGATCTTGTTGGCAGCCCCCATAGCTTCGAGGGTGATGTTGTTTAAGGCAAAGCCTTGTTGCTGATATTTTCCGCAAGTTAGGGTTGTGCGCATATTAGAAGGCGACCCTACGGCTTGTAGGTTAACCTTGTTAAACTGGTTGGTTCCCAGCTGTAGCTGCGGTGATATTAGTTTTACATCGAAGGTGTTGTTGCTTGTGTTTATTGTGGCTAATAGCGTAGACGATTTTTCTACTTTCAACTTTGGGATAAAGAGGTTAAGGATGTCGTTTACCTTTTTTACCTTAATGTTTACGTAGTAAATCTGAGCCTCTTTTGCTGTGGGGGCTGGTGTTTTTACTTCAGTTGTTCGTGCTTTTTGAGCAAGCGTTGGTTTATGAGCCTCCGGCTTGGCTATATTCGAAAAGTATAGCCAAGTAAAGTGCCCGATAGCCTTCCCTAAATCTTTGATAGATGAATTTCCTTTGATTTCTCCATCAACAAGGTCGGATTCTACTTGCAGCTCTTTTCCTGTCGCTTCGTTTCGGAGATGAACATTGGCCATCCCTACAAGAATATTCTTGTTACGGGTACTAAAGGTGGCATTGTGTAGGGTTGCCGATCCGTTTATGTTGTCGAGGTTTGTTCCTGTAAAATCAACATTAAAAAGACCTTTGATTGAGGTTATGGTGTCGCTCTTTACAAGGTTTATCTCATGGAGGTTTATGTGATTTGCCTTAATTGAGGCTATTGTTCTGCTTGGTGTGGTGCCAAAGTTGTAGCTTCCAGCGCAGGTGAAGTCGGCATCGCGGCTATTTACTCGAACGAGGTAATCGTAGAGTTTTCCTTCACGGTTTAGAGTCAGGGCAATGTCCTTGTAGTCGTAACCGTGAATGTAGAAACTGCTAAAGTTGGCTTCTGTTGTCGAACTCTTTACCAGCCTTCCTTCTGTTGCACCTACAGATTTGAGTGCTCCTGTAACGTTGCCAACCTCTTTCGAATCGATAATATGGCCTAGATTGAGGTTGTTGGTGCTGATGTTTAAGGCATAGGCGTTGGTATGACCATTGCTGGCTTTGGTGTCGAGCGAGGCAACAACGTTGCCGATTGATGACGCTATTTCAGACGAAGAGGTGAACGCTGCAAATTTACCGCTAAAGTAGGCGTTCAACTTTAGCTTGCCCATCTTAGCCATGATGCCGGCTACGGATTCGCCGTGCGCGCCAACAAAGGTTTTTATGGTCTGTCCGAGTTCCCTGCCGTTAGAGGTTAGCTCGTGCACGTTGCCTCTCCAAACCGTTTCCTCGGCTTTGGGTAAACCTACAATCGAGAAGTTTAGCGTTAGCTTCGTGCTATCGCCGGTTTTAAACTCTAGGTAGTCGCTACGGAGGTTGCAAACTGGACCTCTAACTCTTCCGTCGAGATATCCTTTAAAGTTCCACTTACGAAGGGTAGGGGCAAAGTAGGATATTGTTTTAAAGTCAACAAAGGCGTTGTTGAACAGCGCGTCCATTTTTACCTTATGTACGTAGTCCTTCCAGTCGCTAAATCCGTTAAACCGGAATATGATGTATGAAGCCTTTACCCTGCTGCTTTGGGTGTTGATTGTTGTATTGGACAGCTTAATCTCTTTAGGTGAAAAGTCGACATCGGCGTTAAGGCGCTTTAGCAGGAATCCGCACTTCTCGTAGGCGCTAAGATTTTCCATCTTGGCGAGTATCTTGGATCCTACAATACGGATATTCCGCAGGTCGAGGTTGATGTAGCGGATGTCGAGATCGGTATAGTTCATGCCGTAGGGCTTTACCCTTGGCTTCCATTTTCGGTACTTAAAGGCGAAGTCTACCAGCTTAAAGTTTCGAACTTTAAAGCTGTATTCCTTCTTCTTTTTGGTGGTGTCCTTGCTGGAGAGGGCGTCGATTATGAACTTGAGGTTGAGCACTCCGGTTGAATCCTGCCGAAGGTAGAATTTACCGGTGTTGAGCTCGGCCGTGCCAATCGATATAAATCTTTTCTTGAGGTTGTACCCGCGAAGCGATGTATAAATCTTCCCCGAATACAGCAGCGTATCGCCATGCTGATCTTCCACGTAAACTTTGTTGAGCTTTAGCTTGTTGAAGAACGCATAATCAACGGACTCGATGCTAATTTTGGCGTTAAACTTCTCGGAAAGGATGTTGGTTATCTCATGTACGACGAAAGTTTGTACTTTTGGGCTCTTTAAGGCTAAAAAAAGAAATAGCGGTATCGATATTAATATCAGTACCGTTATGGAGAGTATCTTAAAAACTTTTTTTAGAAGTGCCTTTTTTGTCATACAGACACAAAACTAGCACAAATAAATTTTTTTACACAGCTTTAAGCTATGGCAATTACAATTTTGGCAATAGAATCTTCGTGCGACGACACTTCGGCTGCGGTAATTCGCGATCAGGTGCTGCTCTCCAACATAATCGCCAACCAGGATGTCCACCAAAAGTACGGTGGGGTTATTCCGGAGCTGGCCTCGCGTGCGCATCAGCAAAATATTATTCCGGTTGTGCATCGGGCGCTGGAGGTGGCCAACGTTGGGGTCGGCGAGGTTGATGCCATTGCCTTTACCAATGGTCCTGGGCTGCTGGGATCGCTGCTGGTGGGTACGTCGTTTGCAAAGGGGCTATCGATATCGCTAAACGTTCCGCTGGTTGAGGTTAACCACCTTCAAGGGCACATCCTTGCTCACTTTATTCAAAAGCCGGGTGAGGAGCCGAACCATCCCCAGTTTCCCTTCCTTTGCCTGCTGGTGTCGGGTGGCCACTCGCAGATTGTGGTCGTACGCGGACCATTGGAGATGGAAATCATTGGACAAACGCTCGACGATGCTGCCGGCGAGGCCTTCGACAAGTGCGCTAAGGTAATGGGGCTACCTTATCCTGGTGGTCCTTTCATCGATAAGCTAGCTGCCGAGGGCAATCCTAAAGCCTTTAAGTTTGCCAAGCCGCAGATCCCGGAGCTCAACTACAGCTTTAGCGGGCTAAAAACATCGTTCCTATACTTCTTAAGGGATAGGGTTGCCGAGAATCCCAACTTCATAGAGGAGAACAAGGCCGATCTTTGCGCCTCCATTCAGCACACCATTATCGCGGTGCTCATGGATAAGTTCGTAAAGGCTACCAAGCTAACCGGCATCAGGGAGATTGCTGTTGCCGGTGGCGTTTCGGCCAACTCGGGCTTGCGCAGCACGCTTGTAGAAGAGGGGAAGAAGCGCAAGTGGAAGGTGTTTATCCCGGAGTTTGGCTACACCACCGATAACGCCGCCATGATTGGCATCACCGGATACTTTAAGTACCTAAACGGCGAGCGCACCTCGCTGGATGTGGCCCCGGTTACGCGAATCAAAATGTAGATAGTGAGTAGTGAGTAGTGAGTAGTGAGTAGGGAATAGGGAATAGGGCCGATCTTTGTAAAAGGTCTTCAATCTTGCGTCTTGTGTCTAAAGTCTAAAATCTAACATCTTGCATCTAATCGTGCCATGAAAATCATCATCTCTCCAGCAAAATCGCTCGACTACCGGAAGCCTGTTCCGGTAGCAGATTTTACCATGCCTCGCTTCCTCGATCGTTCGGAACGGTTGGTTGAGGCGCTGCGCCAGCTTCATCCTGCCGAAATCGGCTCGCTGATGTCCATCAGCAGCAAGCTAGCCGAGCTCAACTTCGAGCGCTTCCAGCAGTGGCATCAGCCGTTTACGCTCGACAACGCCCGTCAGGCGGTGTACGCTTTCGATGGCGATGTGTACGATGGTCTCGACGTCCGTTCGCTTAACGACGCACAGGTGGGCTACCTCGGCCAGCACCTCCGCATCCTTTCGGGCCTGTACGGTGTGCTTCGTCCTTTAGATATTATCCAGCCCTACCGATTGGAGATGGGCAGCAAGCTCTCCGTCGATGGTGCCAAGAACCTCTACCAGTTTTGGGGCTTGCAGATCACCGATTCGCTCAACGACGAGCTGGCTGCCGAGGCCGATGCAACGCTCGTGAACCTTGCCTCGGAGGAGTACTTCAAGTCGATTATCCCAGCATCGCTCAACGCCCGTATTGTTACCCCCGTCTTTATGGAGTATAAGGGCGACAAGCCCCGCGTTGTGGCGCTGATGGCCAAGCGCGCCCGTGGAATGATGGTGCGCTTCATGGCCGAGCAGGCAATTGGCGATGTAGAGGATCTCAAAACCTTCGACTACGGCCGATACGCCTTTAGCCCCGACCTTTCGGAGGGCGACCGATGGGTGTTTGTGCGGTAGCTGCAGCTTTGGAAGCCATGATCGGCCGTATGGCTCGCGCTGCCCGATTCTTTTTCGTTGATGCTTACCCTCGGCCTACGCTTTCCCTATTCGGGTAAGGCAGTCCTAGAGATTTTCATATGCTGCTTTTGGTTGCGCAGGTTATTCACGGCGCCGTGAAGTTGTTTTCCTGTATGGAGTAATGCATTCACGGCGCCGTGAATTAGTATTTATAATGGTATTAGTGAGTACACGGCGCCGTGAATTAGGATTTGCGGTAGTGTTAATGCATGCTCGGCGCCGGGAGTGTGGCTTTCGTTGTTGGAGAGTGTATATCCGGTGCCGGGTGCTTGTATGTAGAATGGTGTAGCTGTTTCCCGGCGGCGTGAATATCTTTTGTGATGGTGTTGGTGGATTCCCGGCGCCGTGAATGCTTATGCCTTTTAGGGGAAGTGCTATGCAGGGGTGATGGAGGTTCTTGTCGTAAACCGTTAACGCATAGAGGGGGGCTGTTGGCGGCTGTTGAGGCCTTTTTATCCCAAGGAAGCATCCTTTTACGGTTAGCCGATCGGCATATAGGGCTATCCTCCCTGCCGCATGGCAAAAAGTAAGGGTGTCCCATTGCTGAGACACCCTTGGTTCAAACTGCTTGTACTGCTTATATGCGAGCGAAATAAGTAATCGGCTTCTACTTTCCTTTTCCGGTTCTGTTTAGCTCCTCTTCCGAGCTGGTGCTGCGCTGGCGGGCCGCCTTTACATCCTTGCTTCCGAAACGGTAGGTAAGCGACAGGCTAATTCGTTGGCTTGCCCAGGTGCTCTTGGTGTAGAGGTCCATGCCGTCGTACTTGGCAACGGCCTTGCTGTTGACGGTTTTGAAAACATCGTCGAAGGAGAACTTTGCGGTTAGCTTGTTGTCTAGGAACTTCTTTTGCAGGCCGATGTTTACCGCATATCGGGGCTTTATGTCGATAAGGCCGTAGGCCATCGCGCTGTTGTAGGTTCCCATCACCTCGAAGATGTACTGTTTGGGAAGGATGAAGCTGTTGCTGGAGTAGATCATGTACATCAGCTTGCTGTTTCCCGATCCCTTGCTGTCGCGCTTGTAGTCGTTGTACATCGCCGTAATGTTGTTGTTGGTTCTGAACCACGACACCGGGTTCAGGTTGGCGCTAACGTTAAGGGTAAAGCTGTTCAGCTCGTCGAGGTTGCGCTCGTAAAGCTTGGTGGCCTTTATTGCCTGAGGATTGTTGGGGTCGGTGACCTCTTCGAGCACCTCGTTTTGCACGTCCTTGGTGTGGGAGTACCCTAGGCTGGTAAACACCTTGTTCCTCCAGGCGTGGGTTAGCTCGATGTTGTCGGTGTACTGAGGCTTTAGGTAAGGGTTTCCTTCCTTGTAGGTGTACTCGTCAATTCGGAATACGAACGGGTTTAGCTTGTCGTAGTTTGGACGGTCGATGCGCCTGTTGTAGCTAATGTTTACGGAGTTGCTTTCGTTGATGGTTCTTTGGATGAAAAGGGTGGGGAAGACATCCAGATAGTCGCGCTTGGTAACCTTGTTTATGCTTACTGAGTTTCCCTTGCTCCAGGTTTGCTCGGCGCGCAGGCCCCCCTTTACGCTCCAGCTGTTCTTTTCGTACGATAGCGAGGCGTACCCTGCTAGGATGCTTTCGTCGAACTTAAAGTGGTTCGAGCGCTCGTTGTCTACCTCCCAGGCGCTAGCGGTGTGGTTGTACTTGTCGTACCTCAGGTCGTTGTCGCTGTTTACGGTGCTACCCTTAACCCCCGACTCAAGCAGCACGCCCTTTGCAAAAGGATGGGTGTAGTCGACCCTAAACGACTTGATGTAGATGTCGGATGGGGTTTGATTTTTTAGGAGGAGGGAAGGAGAGAACGTCTCGCCGGTTGGCTTAAAATAGTAGGTATCGTTGAGCTGGTTCGACCTATTTCGGTACTCCACGTAGTCGATATCAACATTCAGCGAGCGCCCAACCGTATCGATATTCATTTTGTAGTTTGCGTTAAGCGTGTAGTTGTTATTGTTGTTATCTTCGGTAGAAGTGCTGCTTAGGTACTTGTTAAGGCTGCCATCTCGGAGGTATAAATCGGTACGCGTGTTTAGGCTGCCATCTTCGCAGTACTTAGAGCCTCTTGCCATCACCCCAAACGTGTGGCGCTTGTTCAGCTCGTAGTCGACCCCTGCACGGAAGTTGTAAATGTCGTAATCGCCATCACCTTTGCCATTCTGTATAAGCTGAGCTATGTCGGTATTTGTTTTTCTATCTAGGAATAGAGTGCTCTTGTAGTAGCCTTTCCTTCCATTAAACGATCCGAAGGTGCTGATCTTTCCCTTACGCATGTTTAGGGATACACCGGCATTTCCGCCCATCTTGTTGGTCATGGTTAGTCCGGCATTGGCCGTTCCGTTAACCCCAATTTTGTTGCTTCTCTTCATCTTTATGTTGATGATGCCGGTATTTCCTGCTGCTTCGTAGCGGGCAGGCGGCGAAGAAATAAGCTCCACCTTTTCTATTTCGGTTCCATGAAGAGTCTTGAGGTAGTTGGCCAATTCTTGTCCCGATAGGTAGGTTGGCTTATCGTTTATGGTAACCATTACGCCTTCTTTACCCTTTAGCGAGATGTTGTCGTCCTTGTCAATATTTATTCCTGGGGCTTTACGGAGCACCTCGTAGGCGTTTTCGCCCGATGCCGTAGCGCTATTTTCGATGTTTAGCACGGTGCGGTCGGCTTTTTGCTCTATTTCTGGGCGCCTTCCGTTTACGGTTACTTCTTTTAGAACGGCGTTGTTCTCGAGTGCTAGGACTTCTACTTTTACGGAGTTCTGCTTGCAGGCAATCGGCTTCGAGTGCTTACGGCTGTAGCCTACCATGTGGGCCGTGATAACGTAGCTGCCATCGGCTACCTTGTCGAATGTGTAGGAGCCTTTTTCGTCGGTTAAAACCGACTTCTTAATGGAGGAGTCGGGTAGCTGGCCCAGCGTAACAGCTACAAATGGAATGGGCTGGTTGTTCTGTTTATCTATAACCTTTCCTGTTATATTTCCTTTGTTCACGTCTGCGGATAATGTCTCTGCAGCGGCAATCAAAATCACCAGTAGAATAGCTTTAACAAAATAGATAGGTTTCATTTTGCGTTGTTGTTTCTGTTTTGGGGGTATGACGCGGAAACCTCTATTTAGTTACAACCGTTGATTAACATTTCAGCAGTCGAATGTGGCTGCATTCTGCACAAAAGGCATTTACACACCTAAAGTATGAGTGCTTCTAGAGGGAAGTCGTTTGCTTGGTAAAGAGGACGGTACAGGCTGTTTGCTGCTGCTTTTTGTTAGGCGAAAAGTTTAGGTTGCATGAGCAGTTTTGGTGCTTGAGAGGCAAATATAGTTGCAGCCTATTTGTAATCTTTTGGGAGAAGTGAAGGCAATAAAGTTGTCTTAGAAGAGCGAAAAGAGCGAGAAATCCTCAATTACCATGAGCCCGGATGTCTTGTAGTGAATGAGGATTTCTCGCGAGTGGCTTGCTATTGTTGTAAGGACAAATGCTAATGGATATTTTCTTTTAGCCAACCAGGGCGGTTGGTGGTAATGCCTTTTACTCCAAGTTCTATTAGGCGCTTGGCCTCGGAGGGGGCGTCAACGGTCCAAGCCAAGATCTCCAGCCCTAGCTCTTTTGCTTGCTGCATTACCTGCTCGTCGATAGCCCTGTAGCCGAGGTCTAGCCCATCGAGGCCTACGGCTTTTGCCTCTCTCATCTTTTCTGAAAGCCCCTCTTTTTTGCTGCTTAGCCAGTAGCAGGCATTATGAGGGAACTGTTTTTTTGTATCAACAATGGTTTTCCAGTCGAAGGCTATAAAGAGGCATTGCTGCTGCTTGCCACTTTGCTCGACTACCTTTTTAAGGAAGGGCAGCACCTCGATGCCACATTTAAGTTCGATAACCAGCTTCTTCCCAGCAGGAACGGTTTCAATCATTTCTTCGAGGAAAGGAATTTTTTCGTCTTTATACTTTATATCCTTAAATGATCCTGCGTCAAGCATTCGGAGGCTATCCGAATGGGACTCTGAGATTGCCATATTCTTTCCGGTGGTTCGTTTGGTGTTTTTGTCGTGCATTACCATTATGCGGTTGTCCTTGGTAAGGTAGATGTCTAGCTCTACGGCATCAGCGTTTTGCTCCCAGGCCAGCTTAGCAGCTGCTACCGTATTCTCGGGGGCGAGGTGCGATGCTCCACGGTGAGCGATGTATTCGGCTTGCGAAAAGCCCGATGTTGCAATAGTAGCCATGATTAAAGAGATAAAGATGTCTTTCATAGATGGGGTTCGATAAATGTTATTTTCGATGCAAGAGTAAAGCCAACTTGTCATCTGAACGGCAGGCGTAAATCTAGCATTTTAGAGCCTGTAGTATTGGGGTGGTTTGTTATTTTATTGTTAAGAGGTTGTTGTGCTACTGCAATTCTGCTAAAGTGTTCGCAATAATTCGATAAATACCGGCAAATGGTCTGAATATCCTCCGTTGTAGCGGTAACCTTTGAAGGTTCGGCGTGGTTTTTGGCCTCCATTGTCGAGGTCGTCCTCTAGCATAAAGGGAGCGGAGTAGATGGTTTGGCATCCTTTTATCATTACGGGAGTATCTCCATTTATTAAACCTCTAGAGACGATAAATTGATCAATGAGTTCCCATGTACCATCGAACTTTATGGAACCGCGACCTTCTTTTGCTAGCGGGGCTGCAAGGTTTACGAGTAGGCTATCGTTAAGAACATTCAGCGCATCGCTTTGGGGTAAGTCGTTAAAGTCTCCGGTGATGACGATGCTCGCCGATTGGTTCTTCGAAAGAATCGAATCAACTTTCGACTTTAGCAGGCGGGCTACCAGCATGCGCGATCTGTTGGAGCGCTCGCCTCCCAGTTTGCTGGGGAAGTGGTTGACGAAAACGTGCAGCGTATCGAACTCGCCCCACTTAAATTGGGAGTATAGTATGCTGCGGGTGCGCAGGCTTGTATCTAAAACATTCGGATTAAAGCATCGGTAGTTGAGAAGCCTTAGCCGATTCTTCTGGTAGATGAGCGCAACGTCTATTCCGCGGACATCCGACGAATTTTGGTGTACCACAGCATACTCGAACTTTGAGAGAGGTGTTTCATAGCAGAGTTGGTTGAGCACAAAGCGATTTTCTACCTCGCAAAGTCCAATAACCTCAGGAGGATTGGGGTTGCTCATCGAGGCAAACACCTTAAAGATGCTGTTCCGCTTGGCAAGGAATCGCGAATAGGTCCAGCGGCGTGCACCATCGGGTGTATACTCGGCATCGTTGATGGAAGAGTCGCGGAACGAGTCGAAGTAGTTCTCGCAGTTGTAGAAGGCGATGCGGATGGAGTCCTTCTGCGCGTTTGAGGTGGCGCAGCAAAAGATTACCATCAGCAGTATTATGCATCGTCGTGCCATACGCTACATCTGGAAGATTATCATATAAACGACCGAAAAGATAAGCATTCCCAAAAGGAAATAGCGGATAACCTTAGCTCCCCATTTAATCGCATACTTTGCCCCAAGCCAGCCGCCAATCATGTTGCCAATACCTAGGCTGATGCCGTAGGGGAGGTTTACCTGTCCGTTGTAGAAGAATATGGCAAGGGCAAAAATGGTAAGCACAAAGGCTAAAAAAACCTTTAGGGCGTTGGCTGTAATGAGGTCGTTGCCAATGCTGAGCACAAGTCCTGCAAGGAGAAAGTAGCCTAAGCCTGCCTGAATAAATCCACCGTAAAAGCCAATGGCAGTAAAGATGATGATGTCGCGAGGGCGTAATCTCAGCGGTTGATCGCTCTTAGGGCGTAGCCACTTGTTAGGCCCATAAAACACCAGGAAGAACATCACCGCATAGAGGGAAAGAATCATCCAGCGGATAACATCCTCGTGGGCATCCACCGCCATGTAGGCTCCAACAATAGAACCGATGCTGGCAGGGATGGCAAGAACAAGCCCCTCCCTAACCGGAAGCACTTTTTGCTTGGCAAAGCTGGCCGAGCCAACAAGATTTTGGAGAAGAATCCCTATTCGGTTGGTGGCATTGGCTACATGTGGCGATAAGCCAAACCCCATCAGAATAGGGAGCGATATCAGCGAGCCGCTACCCGCTAGTATATTGATAAAACCGCACAGAACGCCAACAAGGGCTACCAATAGGTAATTTATAATATCCACAATGTATCTTGATTTTAGATATTCATCTAACTTCGTCTAACTTCTTTTTATCCATCTAACTTCTTCGAGAACCCACAAATATAGCTAGAAGAACCGTTCCCGCTTTCGCAAAGAGTAGCAGGAATTATCGCATTTACTATCTTTGCGTATTAAAATTGACGTAAATGAGCGAACAACAGAATGCTTTGATATACTCCAAGAACGTGGTTGAGGTTGTTACCCTCGCCAAGGAGTACACGGCATTTTTGGAACGAGCAGGCGAGTTCGACCAGTACGAATTTCTTAATCACGCGCAGAAGCTGCTTCCGCTTATCTACCTAAAGGGTTGCCTACTACCCGAGGTTGATCAGCTTTTCGACGAGGAGGTGGAGAAATTTGTATCGGAAACCGACTGGACTTACATTCGAAATGGTATTGCCGAGCTTCTTGGTGACAAGGACGATTTCTATGAGGTGTATACCGAAAAACTTTTTGACACTGAAGGTGGCGAGCAGCTCTCCATTAGCGAAATGCTTGCCGACATCTACCAAGATCTGAAGGATTTCTTAGAACTTTACCGCTTTGGCAATGAGGAGAGCATCAACGATGCCCTTTACGAGCTAAAGAATAGCTTTGCCGAGTATTGGGGGTATAAGTCGGTAATTGCCCTTAAAGCCATTCATCGGGTTGTCTACTTTAGCTCTGAAATGGAAGAAGAGGAGGATGTTTCTGAGCAACGGGGCAGCTTCTTCAATCGATTCCAGGATAGCCATCGAAATATTGAGTAAGTATGTATTCAGCATCCATAAGCAAAGAGGAGCTAAACGAGCTCCCCATCCGAGCGTTTGAGGGGACAATACATGTTGTTGACAGCCCCGATAAGGTTGCTGATGCGGTAGCCTACTTGGCCAATGCCAAGCTGCTGGGCTGCGATACCGAAACCCGTCCCAACTTTAAGAAGGGGCAACGTAATAGGGTTGCGCTGCTTCAGCTCAGTGATGGTAAGCAATGCTTTCTTTTTAGGCTAAATATGATTGGACTACCCGTAGAGGTGGCCAGCATCCTTCAGCGAACCGACATTAAAAAGGTTGGCGCCGCCATCCGCGACGATATTACGGCGCTGCAAAAGCTTACGCCCTTTATCCCAAATGGGTTTGTTGATATCCAAAAAATGATGGACGCCTACGGCATCGAGGCAAAGAGCCTTAAGAAGATGTCGGCCATCGTCCTAAACTTTAGAATCTCTAAATCGCAGCAGCTCTCTAACTGGGAAAGCCCCGTGCTAACCCATGCCCAGCAGCTGTACGCCGCCACCGATGCTTGGGTGAGCCGCGAAATCTACCTCAAACTCATAGAAGACATTAAAGGTATATCTTTATAAGATGGAAGTAACCGCACAGGTTTTTTTGAAGCCCAAAAAGGAGGAATCTCTTTTGCGCTTCCACCCTTGGATTTTCTCAGGTGCCATACGTCATATCATCGGTAACCCTAAGGAGGGCGACGTGGTTGAGGTGTACACTGCCAGCAACGAGTTCATCGCGCTGGGACATTACCAGATTGGCTCTATCGCCGTTCGTATCCTTTCGTTCGATCCGGTTGATATCAACCAGGAGTTTTGGAATGCTAGGATTCGTCGCGCATTCGAGGCTCGCGCAGCCCTAGGATTGACCAATAGCGCCACCACCAACTGCTACCGCCTGATTCACGGTGAGGGTGATAACCTTCCTGGTGTTATTGTTGACATATACGGCGATACTGCCGTGGTGCAGTCGCACTCGGTGGGCATGTACCTTTCGCGTGACTACATCGCCGAGGGCATCAAGCAGGTTTACGGCAACCGCATCAAGGCAATTTACGATAAGAGCGAGGGAACGCTCCCCTTTAAGGCTGGGCTAAACGCCAAGGATGAGTACATCTTCGGATCAGCTATCGATACGCCTGTGCTCGAGAACGGCATCAAGTTCAACGTTAGCTGGGAGGAGGGGCAGAAGACCGGCTTTTTCCTCGATCAGCGCGATAACCGCGAGCTGGTGGGCAAGTACTCCAAGGGTCGTGACGTGCTCAACATGTTCTGCTACACCGGAGGATTCTCTTTATACGCCTTAGCAGGTGGCGCTAACAGCGTTGACTCTGTAGACAGCTCTAAGAAGGCGATGGATATGGTGGATCGCAACGTGGAGATAAACTTTGGGATCAACCACAACCACACCTCCTACGCCGAGGATGCCTTTGAGCACCTCCGCACCATCGACGGTAAGTACGACCTCATCATCCTCGATCCTCCAGCGTTTGCTAAGCACAACAAGGTGCTCAACAAGGCGCTCTTGGGATACCGTAGGCTCAATGCGCTTGCCTTCCACAAGATTAAACCGGGGGGAATCCTCTTTACCTTTAGCTGCTCGCAGGTGGTTACCAAGGAGCATTTCCGCAACTCGGTGTTTACCGCAGCCGCCATCAGCGGGCGCAACGTGCGCATCCTGCACCAGCTTACCCAGCCGGCCGATCACCCCATCAACATCTACCATCCCGAGGGCGAGTACCTGAAGGGACTGGTGCTGTACGTGGAGTAATATTCGGTAGAAGCTATTCGGAAGGTAAACGGAAGCTATACCGAAGTTATTCGGAAGTGGAGCGTAGCGACATCCCGCTTTCGTGGGATTAAAGAAGTTAAAGAATACCCAGCTAACCCCTATTCGGAGGCTGTCCCCCTTCGGAGGGGGCAGGGGGAGGATAAAACGTTTGCTAGATTTACAGCCAACCATACAGGGGCACGCTTCGGCTTGCCCCTTTCTTCATTTCTACCCTTCGGTAGCTAAGTTTTAGATGCCAGTAGCTAAGATTGACTACCCGGTAGCTAAGTTCTTGCCGTCGGTACCTTAGTTTAGGTGCCCTGTAGCTATGAAATACCCGTCCCGGGAGCTACTGCCCCGTCGGTTACAACATTTTTGTGGTCGGTTACTGTAACCGGAGGGGTAAAACCTGTAACCGGCGCCCAAAACCTTGTAACCGGGCGGTAAAACTATGTAACCGGCACCCAAAACCTTGTTACTGGGCGGTAAAACTATGTAACCGACGCCCAAAAACCTGTAACCGGGGGGCATCGGGAATCTAGCGTCTAATATCTAACATCTAAAGTCTACTGGTTTCAATTTCTTTGGCTATGTTCACTCCCTGCTTAACCCTATCAGCCATGCCAATGCCGTCGCGGATGCTGCCGGCAAGGATAAGCCCTGGGCAGGCGGTCTCTATCTTTTCGATGGCGGCAAATCGTTCCTCCGACGATCGCTCGTACTGCGCTATGGCATGGGGGTAGCGGAACACCTCCAGCATGTTGGGCTTGGAGTTGGTGCTCAAGGTTTCGGAGATCTCCCGCATGGCAACCTGCTTCAGTTCTTCGTCGCTTAGGTTGTACACCGCCTCGTTCTTGATGCCTCCAGCAAAAATCGAGAGCAGCGCTCCGCCTTCGGGTGCACGGTTGGGGAAGATAGAGGAGGGGAAGAGGATGCCCAGCACCTTACGCCTCTCCTTCGAGGGAATCAATCCCCCAAATCCGTTAAGCGGAATGCCGTTCCACTCCCTAAATCCGGCTACCACCTGCGCCACCTTGGCATATCGGAGGTTGGTGATGGGCGCAAGCTCGTCGGCACCTAGGAAAGGAAATAGAGAGGGAAGCTCGTAGGCGCCAGCCGTTGATACCACCTTCGATGATTCGATGCAAATGGCATCGCCATTGGTAGCGGTTGCCGATATTTGGTAGCGGTCTTCGTGCGGGGTAATCTGGGTGTTCTCGGCATTCAGGATGATGTTCTCGCTTCCGATTGCGGCGGCAAGTGCATCAACGAGGCTTTGCAGCCCCCCGCTTACCGAGAAGACATCCTTTGTAGCCCGTTTCTCAAGAGCACTCTTAGGCTCTTTGCCCTTCTTCATTGCTCCGCGGATAAAGCTGCCGTAGTTCTGCTCTAGGTTGTAGAGCTTGGGCAGCGCAAACTTAGGCACCAGCAGCGAAGGGTCGCCCGCGTAGATGCCGGAGATGAACGGGTCGATGGCGTACTCGAGAAAGCTGCGCCCCATGCGGCGGAGCACCAGCTGGTCGAGGGTTTCGTAGGGGTTATTTCCCGGCTTGCGGAATGGCTCCCCAAGAATACGCAGCTTGTCGCCAAACGAGAATAGCGGCGTGCCGATGGCTGAGCCAAGACCCGAAGGAAGGGCATTCCATGTGCCATTCTTCCATATCAGGCGGCGCTTGGCGTTGGGGTTCGCGGTTTCGAGCGCGCAGCTGTTGCCGAGATCGTCGAACAGCTGCACCAACTCGGGCGACGATAGAACGCCCGTATTGGGACCAGCCTCGTAGGTAAACCCATCGTGGCTAAAGGTGCGGATAACGCCGCCCACGCGGTGGCTGCGCTCTACTACGGTTACGCTTTTGCCTGCCTTCTTTAGGTAGAAGGCGGCGGTAAGCCCGGTAAGTCCGGCGCCAATAACGGTTACGTCGGAGGTAATATTTTTCTGCATGCTATACGGTTTTGGTGTAGCTGTTTGCCTGCTGCTGGTAGGCGCTATCGAGCGATGCGGCAATGTTACGGATAAAGATCGCCCCCAGCTCGGTAACCGTAATCTCGTCGGAGGTGTAGGCAATAAGCTCATCGGCGGCAAAGCCTGCTAGGGTATTTTCGTTAACGGCTATCTGCGCCCTAACCTCTTCAGCGGGCACCCCCAGCTTGTTGGCGACATCGCTCCAGCTAACCCGCTTGTTGCACATTAGCTCGGTGATGGCTTCGCGGGTAACCATTTCGCCCGCGGTAAGGGTGTAGCCCTTTTCTATGGGGAGATGGTGGTTTTCGATGGTGGCGATATACTCTGCGATATCCTTTACGTTCTGGGCATACCCCTTTTCGAGTTGGCTGATGGCTGTTACCCCAAAGGCGTACACCTGTCCGGTGGTGCGGCGGGTGCAGTATCCTTGGAAGTTTCGATGGAGCTCCTTACTTTCGAGCGATGCGAATAGCTCGTCGGTGGGTAGTACG
Organism: Acetobacteroides hydrogenigenes; assembly: GCF_004340205.1. Classification (NCBI taxonomy): domain Bacteria; kingdom Pseudomonadati; phylum Bacteroidota; class Bacteroidia; order Bacteroidales; family Rikenellaceae; genus Acetobacteroides; species Acetobacteroides hydrogenigenes. The sequence continues at coordinate 88,143 of NZ_SLWB01000008.1, read as the reverse complement.
AAGTGGTCGAGGCCAACGGGCTGGTAGCCCTTTTGCTTTAGCAGCTCGTAGGCACTAAGGAACATCTCCATTTTTACTTCGGATGATGGCAGCCCGCGCTTCTCGAGTATCATCTGGTGCTTCTTCATCCAGGGCACATGGGCGTACGAGAAGGTGACAAGCCTATCGGGGAGAATGGCTGCGGCTTTCTCTACCGATTCGAGGAAACTCTCCACCGTTTGTCCCGGCAGCCCGTAAATAAAGTCGAGGTTAACGCCAATGTCGCTTCTGTCCTTTTTGATGTAGGCTACCAGCTCGTCGACGGGTATGCGCGAAGAGTCGCGGTTAACGGTGCGGAGCACATCGTCGTTGAAATCCTGAATGCCGAGGCTAAAGCGGTTGAAGCCTGCCTGCTTGAGCGCATCAACGTACGCGTGGGTGAGGTACGCAGGGTTGCACTCTATGGCAATCTCGGGCTTGTCGATAAAGCTGAAGCTGCCGGCAACCATATCCACCAGCTCCTTAAGCATAGAAGCCTCGATGGAGTTTGGAGTGCCACCACCAAAGTGGATTTGCGACACCTTGCGGGCAGGATCAATATGCTTTGCTACCAAAGCGAACTCCTTTTTGATTGCCCGAAGGTACACTTCGGTTTGCTCGGGGCGCCCCATGGTGTAAGCGTTGCAACCACAGTAGAAGCAGATCTTCTTGCAAAAAGGAATGTGGAAGTAGAAGGCCAAATGCTGTGGCGTGCCGCTGTTCGACTCGTCGAGCATCTGGATATAATTTGATTCGCCAAACTCGCTGCTGAAGTGGTTGGCAGGTGGGTAGCTGGTGTACCTTGGAACGGGTACGTTGTACTTTTGCAGGAGTTGGCTAGATATTTTCATTTTCCTTGTATTGACGAAAAGCGTATGTGATAACAATAAGGGTAAACAGGCTAAGCAGCGCCTCGATGCCGAAGAGGTTGGTATAGCCAATTTTGTCGGTCAATTTGCCGCTAACCACTGCAAAGATAAGGCTGCTGAGGTGTGTTACCACAATTTGCAGGGTAAAGTCGGTTCCCTCGCACCCTTTACGTACCTTATCCATAGATATTGTGTAGATGATAACCGTCGAAAGGCCGTATCCGCACCACAGTAGTCCAACTGCCGCATATAGGCTTACAACGGTTGGCGTACCCTGCGAGATGAACCAAAATAATATCGCAGCGGCAAAGCTAACCAGCAGGAATATATACATAGATGTTTTGCGACCAATCCACTTAACCACCATACCTGCACAGAGTGCACTAATAGCAGCAACCGATGTTCCGAATATCCCCGACATAAAGCCGATCTGCTTAACGTTGTAGCCTAAATCAACCAAGTAGGGCTTTAGCATGGTTAGTATCCCTATGATTCCCGAGTAGTAGAAAATCAGTACGAGCACCCACTTGTGCTTTCCCTTTTCGGCAAAGAAGCGGTAGATGTCGGCTAGCGTTACCCGCTTGGTGATGGCTTCGTGCGATGCCAGCGGTTTGCGGTAAAGCAGCATGGGGGCAATGGCGAAGGCTACAAAGGCTGCCAAAAGAATCAGCAGGTAGTTCCATCCGAAGTAGTGGTAGGCAATCAGCAGAACGCCCGTACCCAAAATGCTTCCGGCAAATGAGCCTCCCGATTGCATACTGTTGCCAAGCGATCGTTCCGATGGTTTTAGCATAAGAATGGCGTAGATGTCTACGGCAATATCCTGTGTGGCCGAGGCGATAAAGGCCACCACCATCAGCATAACGATTAGCTTAAAGTCGGTTTGCAGGTTGAAGTAGCCTATACCTATTATTATAGCCGCATAAAACAGCTCCGATACGATCACCCAACGGCGAAGATCCTTCAGCGAGCGGGTGTGGTTGTCGATAAAGGGGGCCCAGAGGAACTTAACTATCCAGGGTAGCTTCACCAGCTGCAAAAGACCAATCGACTGCAGCGAGTAGCTCTCCTGCCGCATAATTACGGGCACGACCGTTGAGAAGAAGCTCATTGGAATCGACTGCGCGATGTAGAGGCTAAAGAGCACCGGAAATTTTTGCCAACTTTTTGGGTTCATCTATTCGTTACTGTTTTTTTACCTATTGTTATAATGTAGAGACGCGATTAATCGCGTCTCTATCAAACGTACTCGAATCTATGCTGCAGGCTTTAGCCTGCAATGATAGGATTGACGAAGGTACGAGCCTTCGCCTAACGTAGGTCTTAAAAGCTATTCCCTACTCACTTCTCCCTACTCCCTGTCTAAATGTTTACCGACAGGCTTACCCCCAGCTGCATTGGTCGACCTGTCTGAATGAAGCTGTTCTTTATTTTGGGATCTTTCGGATTCTGCATCTCGAAATAGTAGGACTCATACTCTGTATCGGTTAGGTTACGTCCCCATAGGTCAACTTGAAGGTGTTTTCTGATGAACGAAATTCGACCATCAAGGATGCCGTAGTAGGGCTGGTGGTGGTTGTTGAGGTCGGTCCAGTAGATGGGACCTGCTCCTCGATATGTTACCCCTAGCCTGATCTTATCAAAGACAGGGCAACCCGTAAGGTTTATCGTCTTTCCTACTTGGATGCCAAGTGAGTGCTTGGGGACATAGGGAATATAGTTGCCGGCAAAGTCTGTGGTGTCTTGCCCTTTAACCTGTATGTACTTGGTGAAGGAGGCATCGGTATAACCGTAGCTGATAGACGCATCGAACCCGGCAACTGGAAGCATGCGTAGCGATACTTCGAAACCCTTACTGCTCGACTCTCCAGCATTCTTAAGCATAAGCCCCTTCCCGCTTGGAATTACGGGTTGGGATATCTGCTGATTTCGCCAGTCGATGTAGAATAGGGCCAAATCGCCATAGAATAGGCTTCCGAACAACGGACTTTTTATGCCAACTTCATAGTTAATACTATGCTCTGGGTCGAAAGAGTGGTCCTCTGGACGCTCGAAGGAGGTGTTAAATCCTCCGGTCTTATACCCTTTTGATACGGCTGCATATATGTTGCTTTTCCCAAGATGGTAGCTAAGCGCAACTTTGGGGATAATCTCTAAAGTCTTATCAGCTGGGTAGGTTACGTCCTCCTTGGTTGTTTTGATGCCGTTTGCTACAATGTCGTACTTAAAGTCGAGCACGTCCTTTTCAGCATCGAGGCGAATCCCCGCCGTGAGGCTCAAATTCTTTACAAAAAAATCGTTGACAGTTAGCTGATGGAACAGCGCATAGCCCATGATATCGTGAAGGTAGGCCTTTTGATCCTTCATATTCCGGGTGTAGTAGGTAGCCTCCACGTTGCTGTCGAAGAACTGTGCGAACCCGTAGGCTCCAAAGAGCCAATGAATGCGCTTTGGGCCTTTCGAGCGGATGATCGCCTCCTGCGAAATCATGTTCTGCTTCTGAAAGTAGTTGATGAAGTAGAGCGACGTTTCCGAAAAGTCTTGGTCTATGGCCTGATGATCGTGCAGGTATTGGTAGGCGGTGGTTGATAGCACCTCGTAGCTGGACGCATCGTACTTTACCACCACCGCATCGGAGAATAGGTCGCGGTTGTAGTAGCTGTATTCGTTGTACTTTATCGGATTGGCCTTGCCTGTTGCAGGGTCGAGCAGCGCGTAGGGGTATCCCCCTTGACGGCTACGCTCGAAGGAGGCAATGTTCTCTACCGAGAGCTTCTTGCTGATATTCCAGATTAGCCGGTTGCGTCCCCCCAATGAACTGAGGTTATCCACCAGCGTATTGTTGAAGCTGTTGGTATGGAATCCGTCGTTATGCTGGTAGTTAAGCGCCAACGAGTAGCCAAACCTGTCGCCCACCTTACCGTAGTGGCCTCCGCTAATGGTGTAGTCCCCGTAGGTTCCGGCCGATAGGTTAAGAGAGGTTCCCTGGTAGGTCATCGGCGATTTGGTGATCACGTTGATGATTCCCCCAATCGTGTTGCGCCCGTAGAGCGTACCCTGTGGGCCACGCAGCACCTCAACCTGCTCGATATCGAAGAAGTCGAAGGCAAAAGAGCATTTTTCGAAGAAGGGCACGCGGTCGACGTACAGCCCAACGGATGGCGCGTTGATTTTGGAGCCTATTCCTCGAATGTAGATGGGCGAGGTGAGCTTAGAGCCGTAATCGCCCATAAAAAGGTTGGGGATTGTAGCCGTAAGGCCGCTAAGGGTTTTTATTCCTGTTTCGTCTAACGCTTTCGACGATATTACCGAAATCGATGCTGGAATCTCCTTTAGCTTAGCGTTGTTGCGCGAGGCGCTTACCTGCACTTCTCCCAGCTCGTAGTTGGATATTTTAGTGGTGTCGTTAGGCACCATATGGCGCTGTGCTACCCCCGATAGCCCAGCAAAAAGTAGTATGAATAGTGTTGCGGTTTGCTTTTTTATCATGATTTCTCGTTTTCTGCATCGGTGGTTTTGCACCGTTTGCAGGTTTTCTATACGGTGTTAGTGCACGAATGTGCCGACCATAGCGGCCGTAACTCGCCTTGTACAAGGGAGCATAATCCAATGGTGTACTAACCGCGTGTAGGAGGACGAGAAAACAACTCGTAAACCTTATAGAATTGGGTTACGAGTAAAGTGGCGGGCGTGCTTATTCGGGTTTGAGCCTCATTGGTAAAAGAAGGCGACTCCTTTTGTTCTGGAAGAGCAGCCTGCTGCACCTGAAAATGGCGCGAGGCATTGTAGGAACCCTGCTTGACGGCATTATCGAACCTTGCTGTACTAGAAGAAGGAGCGACAGCCACATCGGATTCGGACGCGCACTCCTTGGGCTTACTAAGCGTATAAAACCCGTACGAAAGCAGGTAGGCTGCTATCGTAATGATGTAGGGTAAATGCGTAGAGAATAAGCCAAACTGAAACATGGTTCTGTTTTATGCGGCTATAAAGTAAAGCATTTTATGGGGGACGCGCAAGGAGTTTTTGTCTAGGAAAAGCCCTATGCATCCCGATGTCCAAGACCTCGGGAACCTTCTCGCAGATATGAAAGCTGATTCCCGAGAGGTCGGGAATGCTCTCGCAATCGTGAAAGCTCGTTCCCGAGGTCCCATGAACCTTCTCGCAGACGTGAAAGCTCGTTACCGAGGGAGCGGAAATGCTCTCGCACTCGTGAAAGCTGAAAACCTTGGCTGGAGAAACGCTCTCGCACTGATGAAAGCTGAAAACCTTGGCTGGTGAAACGCTCTCGCACTCGTGAAAGCTGAAAACCTTGGCTGGTGAAACGCTCTCGCAGACGTGAAAGCTGAAAACCTTGGCTGGTGAAACGTTCTCGCACTGATGAAAGCTGAAAACCTTGGCTGGTGAAACGTTCTCGCAGACGTGAAAGCTGAAAACCTTGGCTGGTGAAACGTTCTCGCACTCGTGCAAGCTGAAAACCCCGGTAACATTAAGGGATGAACATCAGCTCTTGTTAACTTATTTTTTTACTTTTACGTCAGACTAGAATTTTCAACAATCAATGAAACCCGCATGGCTAGCAGCTGCAAGCATGCATGAATAAAACCTACTGATGCGGGTTGCATCTAACCGTTAAAAACAATTTTATTCAGATGAAAAAGTTGCTGATGTATTCTCTTTCGATGCTGATGGGTGCGCTAGGCGCTAACGCTCAGCAGCTGGATGCAACACCGATACCCACCTCGTCGGTACAAAAGATGATCACGACGCTTGAGGCGAAGTACGGGCAAGACGAATCGTTCCGCATTAAGCGAGGCGTTGAGCAAACCGCCATGCTTTGGCGAGCCAGCGATGGTTCGGTGGCCAACTTCGAGCAGTTTGTAACCGATGGCTACGAGGCCGATGCCGCAAAGCTCGATGCGCTCTTCAACAAGCTGTCGCGCGCCTTCGAGATCATGAACGGCTACAACCTCCGCATGACGATGGACCTGAAGAAGCCGCTCGACCTCGACTGGGGGCCTGTGGAGCCTATCGACGAAATTGTGGGCTCGTTTAACCCATTTGCCCACCTGGCCGACGACCTTTACGCCAACAAGATGGCCTTTATGGTGTCGCTCAACTTTCCCACCTACTCGCTGGCCGAGAAAACCCAGATGGGGCCAAAGTGGAGCCGCAAGCAGTGGGCCTACGCCCGCATGGGCGACATGTTCACCTCGCGCATCCCTGCCGAGCTAAAGCAGCGCGCTACCAAGATTTCGGTGGATGCCGAGAAGTACATCTCCGACTACAACATCTACATGGGCAACCTGCTTACCGATAAGGGGCAGTCGCTCTTCCCCGCCGACATGAAGCTGATCACCCACTGGGGCCTTCGCGACGAGCTGAAGTCGAACTACGCCAACAAGCAAACCGGCCTGCAGAAGCAGCAGCTGGTGTACGCCGTTATGAAGCGCATCATCGACCAGTCCATCCCTAAGGATGTGATCAACTCGGGCAAGTACCAGTGGAACCCCGTTACCAACGTGGTTACCGACAACGGCAAGCCCGTTACCGCTGCCAGCGAGCCCAACACCCGCTACCAGGTGCTACTAAACAACTTCAACGTAACAAAGGAGTTCGACCAGTACTACCCCGGCAAGCCAACCTTCCTGCAGAGCAACTTCGAGTACGGTATGGAGATCCCTCAGGCCGATGTCGAGAAGCTCTTCCGCGAGTACCTCGCATCTCCAGAGATTCGCAAGGTGGGCAAGCTCATCGCGAGCCGCCTTGGCCGCAAGCTGCAGCCATTCGATATCTGGTACGATGGGTTTAAGTCGCGCAGCAGCATCAACGAGGATGAGCTAAGCGCCAAAACCCGCGCCAAGTATCCAACTGCCGATGCCTTCAAGGCCGATATGCCTCGCATCCTTGGCGAGCTGGGCTTTACGCCCGAGCAGCAGCAGTTCCTACAGTCGCGCATAAAGGTTGAAGGATCGCGCGGCGCCGGACATGCTGCCGGAACGGGCATGAAGGGTGACTACAGCCTTCTTCGCACACGTGTTGGCAAGGCCGGAATGGACTACAAGGGCTACAACATCGCCGTACACGAGTTTGGCCACAATGTAGAGCAAACCATCACCATGGAGTTGGTGGATAGCTATATGCTAAACGGTGTGCCCAACACCTCGTTTACCGAGGCGCTGGCCTTCCTTTTCCAGAAGCGCGACCTCGAGCTGTTGGGTATCCCCGAGAACAACCCTCGCAAGCGCGATCTAAACATTTTGGACAACGCCTGGTCGGCCTACGAGATTATGGGAGTTTCAATTGTCGATATGGAGGTTTGGAAGTGGATGTACGCCCACCCTACGGCTACTGCTGCCGAGCTTAAGGATGCGACCATCGCCATTGCCAAAACCGTATGGAACCAGTACTACGCCGATGTATTTGGCAGCAAAGACGAACCAGTGCTAGCCATCTATAGCCACATGATTGAGATACCGCTTTACCTAAGCGCTTATCCTATTGGACAGCTAATCCAGTTCCAAGTAGAAGAGCAGGTAGAGGGTAAGAACTTTGCCAGCGAGGTTAACCGCATGTTCACCCAAGGCCGCATTGTGCCTCAACTTTGGATGAAGGGGGCCGTTGGCAGCGAAATCTCCACCGCCGCACTCCTAAATGCCGCCAGCAAGGCTGTGGATAATGTAAAGTAGAATTCTCTGTATTTTAAATAAAAGAAGAGGGTGTTCAACGTTTCATTGACACCCTCTTCTTTTATTTTAGCCTAAATGTAAGTACTAGTGTGCTCTATGACACCCAGGTTAAAACAACCTTTTTGACTTTCCAAATATTATTTTCTTTTACAAGGTAAACAATTGCACCTTCTGCTGCATTAGAGGCCGTATAGTATCCTGTTTCAAGAATTGCCTGATCTTTTGCGCTGTTAAATCCAATTCTGGAAAGATCAATTATCCCATTTGATTGTCCGTATCGATTGTGAAATTCCTTCCACCCGTTATCTAAGCTTAGTGTTTTGAAATAATAAACGCTTTCTTCTGATGAAAAGAGTTTGAATGGCTTTGGAACAACATTAAATTTCAAATCTAAGTTGTAAATTTTATCGTTTTTTGCAACGAAATCGGAGAAAATGTTTTGATCGATATTAGGAAATTCACCTATAAGAATGTCTTTGTATTTTGTGTCTGAAGGTGTAATGGATTTGATGGATGATGTGGGTTGAAAAACTACTATATACGTCAAGTTTTGATATACTTGTGAAATAGCAGCGGAATATACCTGATAGTCTATCTCATCAATAACATCAGGAGTTGCAAGTTTAAATTCTGGATTTTTAATTTCTTCGTCCTTGCTGCAGGCTGTTATTAGCACTAGCAGTACCAATGAAAGTGTGATTGCTTTTAGCGTTTTCATGTTTTGTTAATTTAAATTCAACATAGGAACACTTAATAATACAACAAATATTATGCCAATACAGCATTGTTTAACACAATGTCATTTGCTTAAACATAACGTTCATTCAGCACTGTAATGCCGGGCTTGTCCCGACTCTAAATAGAAATCCAATAGATTCTTATATAATGCCCTATGGGCGACTTCTTAGATTAGTTACGCTGAACTTGCTACGCTCGGTTCCGGGATAAGCACGGGATGACATTCCGAAGAAAGGTTCTTCCTTAACCAAACGATATTGTTATTTAAGATATAAATTAACGGTCATGGTTTCACAAGTAGATTTGAACTATTTTATCCGATTATACTTCGTCGATTTGGGCAGTGGCTTACCTAGAAATTTCCTGCCATAGAGACTACTTAATTGCTATCGATAATCTTCCTAACGAAAAGAATAAAAATGGGAATAGACTACCTTTACTTATCGAAAGCATGTCTAGAACTTGCTAGTTTCATAAAACCCCTAATAGGATAATTTCTATTAGGGGTTACTATTACATCTATCTTCTTATAAATAGATGTCTCGGTAATTCAAGTGCCAGATCAATGATGCTGTTTAGAATAGTGAAGAGGTACTTTATTACTAATTCAGCAAGGCTCATTGCTCTTTTTTACTTCGATTCAACAAAACCTTCACCGGAATGCATATATCCACAATAAATTTCTTTTCAGGATGCTCCTCGTGGTTGTTGTGGTACAGCTCGTAGGGGCTGGCATCCGCTGGCTGGTAGCCGCTTTGCGCTACCCAACGGCACATCGTATCCCATGCCTCCTGAAACTCTTGCTCGTTGACTTCGAAGTGTCCAACAGCATACCGCCCTCCTGGAATTTGCATCTTGCCAATTTCACCTCCGGTTTTAACATCCTCAAATATGGTGATGCAGGCGCTCTGGCGAATGTTCTCCTGTGCAGTTACCTTGGGGTCGTCGTGGTAGTAGGTAATTCCTTTACATTCGGGATGGTTAAGTAACCCTCTTGGACCTGCCCATTTAAACAGCTTTTCATAGGCGGTGCCAATCTGGTTGAATTCTCCCTTATGCCTGCAGTAGATGACGTTCATTGCTGGCATTTCCTTAATCTCGATAACGTTTTTCATATCGTTCCTCCAAATTGTTTGTGTTTCGATGTCACAAACGTACGCCATCGACGATTCATCGAGCTTATCATTCTTGCTATCCAATTGACCGTTCTTGCTATTTTGATTCCAACCGCTACGAAATTCTTGGGCGCTAACCTTAAACCGATCTTTGAAGTTTCGGCAAAATACTGATGGACTGCTGTAACCACAGTAGTAGGCGATCTCGGCAATAGGTCTTTCTGGTTCGCTAAGGAGTATGCTCGCAGCCCGCTCTATACGCTTACGCTTTATAAAACCGTTAAGCGTTTCCCTAGTAAATGCCGAGAAAATACGGTGAAAGTGAAACGGCGAAAAGTTAGCAACTTCCGAGAGTTTTTCTAACGTCAGCTCTTTGTCTATGTTTGCTTCAATGAAGTCTATTACACGATTTATTCGGTATATGTACTCTTTCTGATATCTATTCATTACATAAGCAGATTACCCTTCAAAGATACGCATACATTAGACATGTCACTTATTCAAACGATCTGCAGTGACAAACAGATTGTATGTTTTTTTTTGTACTCAATATCAGCAAAAGGTTTTAAACTAACGATGGCAGCTTGTTTTCTAAATATAAAGGGATCTCGACTTAGTCATTTTTTGATTAGTTCTTCGGTTCGCATTTTAGAATTGATACTCTTTAAGCTATTAGTTCTTCCTTCTTACAATAAAATTTTGGTGATATATTGAGATAAATAGCCGAAAGATAATGTTAAAGAGCTGTATTGGTCGAATAATTTTGAATGTTGTTAGCTTTGTGATCCTAGTAGAATTCTCTTTTTCTTGTTTTTGTGTTGTGGATGTTTTCTTATACTTATTAAGTTAACTATTCAATTTTGATCAATAAACCTTGCCATTTGGTTTTTTTTCGTCAAATTCTTAATTGTTTCAATTAACCAACTACTGTACTTTTTTACTTGCATTTGTCCTAAATTAGTTGTGTTAACCCCTAAAACACGCAGTTATGAAAAAAGTAGCGGTTTTAGCCGCAACATTCCTTTTGGCATCTATTCCATTTATGGTAAATGCTCAGGAAAATGAAAAAAAGGCAGTTAAAGAGACAAAAAAAGAGGTAAAAGAGACAAGGAAAGAAGTGAAAGAAACGAGAAAGGAGTTGAAAGAAAATAAGAAGGATTTAAGAGCTGCCAAAAAAAATCAAGTAAGTGAATTTTCAAAACGACAATTTGAAGTCGATTTTGGAAAGAATCTATCTCCAGTTTGGTCAAAAACTACGCATTACGACATTGTGGAATTTGTTAAGAACGGACAGAAAATGGTTGCGTATTACAACCAATCGAATTTAATAGCAACCAGCATGGATAAAACGTTTGCAGATCTTCCATCTAAAGGGCAAAAACATCTCAAATCAAAGTATAAAGACTACACTATAAATTCAGTGTACTTTATAGACTACCGTGGCAGCGATGCTAGCGAAGGCATACAATTCTATGGTCGAGAGTTAGATCGAGACAACTATTTTGTAGAATTACAAAATGGGAAGAAGCGCATGATCATTAAAGTTGATGAAAGTGGTAATATAGAACTTTTCAAGCTGCTTTAGCCTATTCGTTTTTTTAGATTTAAGCGCAGGCAATGTCTGCGCTTTTTTACTTTTAGGCAGACCCTATTTATATCCTTAGGCATATTGCATAAGGAATTTTTGTATCCATGCTCTACAAGGTTGGATTGTTCTTTTCTTTTAGCTGTAGGAGCTTTTTCTAACTATTTAAAGTGTAATAATGGCTTGCAGAATTAACTCTTCTTGCTTGACAAGAGGAATGGCCAACCGTAACTTATGGTAGATGAATATTGGATGTAATACTAACCAAAAACATGAGCGCCATGAGAAAGATTGTACAAGTTTTGGCAGTAGCGCTTGCTCTATTTGCCACAACTTCGTGTAGCGAGGAGATGCAGGATCCGCTCTTAACGGCTGATTCTGGCGTAATGGAAGTTAGTGGAGGTGTAGTCTTTGCACCAGGAGTTCCAACTACTTTCTGTGGTTCTGATACAGTGACGCTTTGGGCCGGTAAGACTATTAATGCAGGTAATGTTGTGATTGCAAACGATGCAACAAACCTTTACGTAACAGTCACTAGTACGTGTGGATTCCAAGCCGTATCTGAAAATATTAAGATGTGGCTAGGAACAAACTTGGAGAATCTAGATGGAGGTGGAATTACCCGTCCAAGTGCAGGCGGATTCCCATATAAGGCAACTGTAACAAGTGGAAACACCCATACATTTACAGTACCTCTAAACCTTATCCCATTCTATGATGCTACAAAATGTGGGGTACAGCCTATTTATGTTGTCGTTCATGCTGACGTTTTGGTTTGCGATGGAAGTGGAAATCCTTCTGGTGGAGAAACCGCATTTGGAGGTGATGTACCAGGGCCAGGGTCAGCATGGTGGTTCTACGGAATATACACTCCTGCTTGCTGTGAAACACCACCACCTCCTCCTTCAACAAATAAGTTAGGAACAGCATTTGCTAAGGGAGGATGGGTATTCACTACAGATAAGAAATCTAATCCCGAAAAACTTCCAAGCCTCAACTTAACTAAAAACCGTTGGGGTTGGGCTATAAATCTTACTACAGCAGGAACTACAACATATGATTTGTGGGTTGGTGCTGGATTGAACTACACATCCAAAGGAATCAAAGTTGGTAGTGTTACTATTACCTATAACGGTTTGCAGGCTATAGTTACCTACACCTTAAATTCTGGATATGCCATTGAAGAGGCTCATGTATATGCAGGCGATTATAAACCTACAACATTGGCTCCTGGACAATATGGTAATACTATTTGCTTCGATCCTCTTGTAAGTACTTACACCTTAACAGTAGATGTTGCAGATACTAATGGAGACGGAGTATGGTTTATTGTACATGCCGTTGCTTATGGTCCAAGTTTAACAAATCCTGTTTAGGAATGCTAAGTTTTGTGTGTTAGTTTTATTTGGAATGATGGAGTCATGAGAAATTGTGACTCCATTTTTGTTAGATATTTTGTGCTGAACTTTATGTACAGATAGGCTGCGTTCTGAATTCTAACTATGCCCAATAAACATCCTTATGCCTAGGGCAACAAGAAGAATGGCAAATATTTTTCGTAATGTTTCTTGAGGAATACTAACGGCTGTATTACTACCCAGATAGCTCCCTATGACAAATCCGACACAAATTATTGCTGCTGTTTTGACGTTTACGTACCCACTTTGATAGTATTTCCATACCGCGAGAATTCCAATCGGAGGTACAAGAAGTGCCAGTGTGGTACCCTGTGCTGCATATTGTGTAAAGCCAAACAGTAAAACAAGTGCAGGAACAATAATAATACCACCTCCAATCCCGACAAGTCCGCTAAAGTAGCCTGCGGCTATTCCTAGAAGTATCAATCCCAAAATTAGAAGTATAGACATCTGCTTGTTGTTTGTAGCAGGCATTTCCCTGTTGTATTTTTAAAAAGACGAAGGCTGCTTTATAGCAGCCTTCGTCGCGTATTATTGGTTCGATTTATATGCTAGGTTGCATAGCTTATAAAGCATACGGGCGCCTACGTTAGCATCCCATTCTCCCTTATCGTCAGGAGCAACCTCCACAAGATCGAATCCTACGATCTTACGCCCACTCTCAGCAATTAACTTTAGCAGGTAGATGGCCTCTTGGAAGGTAAGCCCTCCAGGAACTGGGGTGCCGGTGTTTGGACAGCAATCGGGAGTAAGCCCATCGATGTCGAAGCTGATGTACACCTTTTTAGGCAGCTGCTCGATAATCTGTTCGCATTGGTCGTGCCAGCTCATTCCTTGAAATTTTTCTTCGCAGAGTTCGAAGTCAGTAAATGGAACGATCTTCGGATGGCTCATAGCTAAAGAGATTTCCTCTTCGCTAAAATCGCGAACCGCAACCTGCACTAAACGATCCACAGCGGGAATCTTGTCGAGCACGTTGTACATGATGGATGCATGCGAGTAGTTGAATCCTTCATAGGCAACGCGTAGGTCGCAGTGCGCATCGATGTGCAGAATTCCCAGACTCTCGTGCTTTTCCGATAGCGCCTTTATTAGCCCAAATGGAACGCTATGCTCGCCGCCAACTACACCTACAATCTTTCCTTTCTCAGTCCAATTTTTTGCTTCGGCGTAAACGTAGTCGTTAAGCGACTCTGAAGCGCTGTTTATGGTTTTAAGATGCTTGACGATGGCCGGTGAATCCTCAGGCTCTCCATTTTCTAAGCGTTCGATGACATCTTCAGCAAGCTCTCGTAATTCGGCCGATTTGTCGCGCCAGCCCTCATCAATAGGTAAGGTTCCGATGCCAACCTTCCAGGCATCCTTCACGAATGGATCGTGTAAATCTAGCTGTGGTGAAGCATTTAGGATAGCTTGTGGACCATCTGCCGTGCCGGGTGCATACGATGTGGTAACATCCCAGGGCACCGAAAGTAGTACAACATTTGCCTCTTCGGGCGAGTAAGGAAGGGCAAAGTAGTTGCCGTTGGGCTGTCCAACTCCGTTAGGGTTAAACTCCATATTATAGCTCGTTTAGCATTCGTTTTACAAAGTTGGGCAGGGCAAAAGCACCTCGGTGTACGTTTGCGTTGTAGTAGTTTAGCAGGTGGTTGTTCCCAAATGTTTCGGCGCACTCGTCCTTTACATTGGTAACATCAATATCGCCCTTAACACCTAGTTGGAAACTCCAAGTTCCCGATGGATAGGTTGGGATATGGAATAGAAGCGTTTTTACTTTTTCGTTTCCGAATACTTCTTTTAGGCATCCGTTTAACTCTACAAAGGCTCGATCGTTGAATAGTGGCGATTCTGCTTGGGTAACCAAAATACCATTGGGCGTTAGCGCGTTGAAGCAGCTTTCGTAAAACTTCTTCGAGAAAAGGCCTTCGGCTGGGCCAACAGGATCAGAGCCGTCTACAATAATAAGGTCGTAGCTTTCGGGCTTTGCTTCTTCTACAAACTTAATACCGTCGCCAACAATAAGTTTAAGCTTTGGGTGGTTAAAGCTGCGCGATACCGATGGTAGGTACATTTTGGACGCCTCGATAACATTCTCGTCGATTTCCACCATGGTAACTTTTTCTACCGAAGAGTGCCTCAGCACTTCGCGAATGGTTCCTCCATCGCCTCCTCCAATCACTAACACCTTCTTGATATGACCATGCGAAAGAATGGCGGGGTGGCTTATCATTTCGTGGTAGTGGCTTTCGTCTTTCTCAGTACACATTACCATGTTATCGATGGTGAGCGTTGTTCCGTATGCATAGGTATCGATAATCCGCGTGCGCTGGAACTCTGAAGTTTTATCGTAAAGCACCTCACCGGTGTAACGTAGCGATAGCGCTTGGTTTTCGTCCTTGTCGGTAAACCATACGTTACGGTTAAAGGTCTCGGGGTTGATGTGCTTCTTGGCCTCTTCGCGGATGTTGTTCATGTCGAAATGCATGCGTTGAAGTAGGTTTAGCGAGCCTCGCTTCATTTCTAGGGCCGAGTAGTTGGACGATTCGAACACCTTCTTTAGATAGTCGAAGGAGATCCAAGGATCTACCGAATCGCCACAGGTAAACAAATCGACAGCGGCGTAACCGTATTCGGGCCATGTGTGAATGGCTAAGTGGCTTTCCTGAATAACCACTACTCCCGATACTCCGTAAGGGGAAAAGTGGTGAAAGGTGGAGTTAATAACCGTTGCCCCTGCTTTGGTAGCGGCTTTCACCATTCCTTGCTCGATAACAAACACGTCGTTGAGGATTTCGGGATTACATCCCATAAACTCAACCAAAATGTGCCTTCCTAATGCTGACATTCCGTGGGTTTATTTTATAACATTCAATAATTCAGCAAAGATATTCCAATTGAGAGTTTTTTCCAACGGATTATAAGGGACTGCAAAACGAAAGTCGTTAAATGAAGTTATTGTTAATGCTACACTTGGTGCAGCTGAATAGGGCTAAACAAATGCTTTTAGGTAGCCTTTCTTGCTCACCGATTCTTTTTCAAGATAGCCTTACTTAGTGAGAGGAAAAGCGTTTTAACAAGATGTTTGATATCAATATACCTAGAAATCAAAAATATGGGATTATACCACAAATTCCCTCCACCTACATTTAACATCATGTTAACCAGCTCTAACATATCCTTAACCCCAACAGCTCATTTCTAGCAGTATGTTTGTACTGTAAAGCAAGCAGAACGCCACCCGAGAAGGACACGCGATGCTTTCGCAGAAAACCATAGAGTTTGAATAATAGTAGAAACAGCCTTTTCATAGACTTTAGGTTATTGGTTAGACATAAGAAGCCCCGATGAGACATCGGGGCTTCTTATTTTATAAAGTTCCGATGTCTAACGTTTAGTCGTAAGTACGCTGCTTAGAACGCTGCTTTTAACGGCCGTTAAAAGCGAAGATGGTTTAGGTTTAACAATTAACGAAGCATTAACGAGGTCTAACAAGACCTTAACTCCTATCGCACTTTTTATGCAGTATGTTTGTATCGTAAAACGTTGGTAGAGAACCAAAGGTTTTACACTCATGATTAGACAGTTTTTTTCATAGATTTAGGTGATTGGTTAGACACAAACGACCCCGATGTGAATCGGGGTCGTTTGTGTTTATACCTTAGGCTAGTGCTTCGTCCTGAATAGGTTCGATAGCTGCCAAATAATACTTGTTTTCTCTTTGGGTGGAGTATTCAGTTCCCAAGGGGTTAGCGGCGTTGCTTTTGCCTTTTCTTCTTCGATGTCGCCTTGTGGAATCATTTTACTTTCGTACGTTGCGTAGCCTGCCGGGATATTCGATCGAAGGAGCACCTTCCAAATTGATTTGTTCTCCTGGTTCTGTACGATACAAAGCTCGGTATCCCAGGTAAGCCAGCTGAGCAGGTCGGAGAGCCTAGAGAAACCTAGTCGGCTATTGGTAAAGCCAACAATAATCTCGCGGATAGCACAGTCGAAGGTTGCAGGATTGACGCCTTCGGTTAGGCTGGCCCTGAACTCGGAATCGGCAGCTATCCACTCTATAACTTCCTTTAATTTTTCCACTATTTCCTTGGTGCTGGCGTTAGATGATATCGACTTCACGTCACGGGTTAACCGCCGTATTCGCTGGTCGCGTATCTCGCCACAATCGTCGTGCCCAAAGCGCTTTATGTTACCCTTGCTTAGCGTTACAGAGTTAAGCGGTTTGGCGCTCTTTAGGCCAATCCTAATATCGGAAGGTGGGAATAGGTAGATGGCTAGGTCGGTATTGTCGATGGCGTGAGCAAGGAAGTCTATAAAGCGGTCGAACCCGAGCATTGTAGGATTAAAGTTGGGGATGGCAGCCCCAATAAACTCGCGAATAACCGAGGGGTTAATGCCGTTCTCCAGCGATCGCTTATACTCCTTCGAGGCAACGAAGGCGGCCAGGAGCTCGTTTATACGAATCCAGATAAGGTTGCTTTCGTTCGCTTCCTTGCCGTTCAGTTTCTCAATGAGGTGCTGGCTACGCGTATCAGAAACGCGTACCTCTACCTTGTCGTTGTCCACTTCGGGATCTTCAATCCAAATAAAATGGTCGCAGGCCGAGGCAAACATCTTGTTGGTGGACTGCTTGTAGGCACATCCTACAACCACCTTACTGTACTCGTGCAGCTTGCGGGCTAGGCTGGCATAGGCTCCATCACCCGAAATAATGACGTAGGTTGTTATCTCGGGATGGTTGTGCAGCGTATCTACCACATCTATGGCAAGGCGGATATCTGCAACGTTCTTTATGACACCACCCTTGGGGCTTGTCACCGTAATAGGCTCAATGTCGAGATCTATAAGCTCGGCATGCAGGAACGCAAGAGTTGGGTTCAGCCAGTTGGCATAGGCCTTATGGCTGGCAATCCTTCCTGTTTTGCCCGTTTCACCAATCTTTTTTAGGATGTCGTGGAGCGATAGCCCTTGGACTATCTTCTTGCTGAACCCGTAACCCTTAATCAGGTTTTCGACATCGTAGAAGATGGCGGTGTTGTAGGGCGCATTTACGTCTGTTGTTGCATTCATTGTTAGGCATTTTTAGGTTAATAATTTAGGGCTGTTAGCTTGGCCTAATAGGGCGTTGGTATGCTCCTATTCGGGTGTTGCGGCTATCTGTCGCGATTATAAAGTTAAAAAAAGTTATATAATAGTAGGTACGTTTGACGAAAAAAAATCAGATGGCTCATTTCTGTGCTCTGTTTTGAATGTGAGAGAGGCAAAACATGTTATGATGTTCTTTTATTCTACAATTCAACCATTGTAGGGTTGCTTTGCATATCCCTGACCATTCGTTTTGAAGTCCACATGGGCTTCTAGAATAATTCGGTTTGATGGAAGCCTGCACATAAAATAAAAGCGAGAGGTAGACGATTTCTCTTACCTCTCGCTTTATAGTTCTTTTAGTTGATCTCTACAGGGGCGGTGACTTAAACCTTCGCAGCTATCCCCTACTTCAATTGTTTACTCCAAATCTCGTATCCTTCTCTGGTAAGGTGTAGGCCGTCGTTTGTTAGCTCCTTGCGCAGCGTATTGGTGCCATTCTCTGTAAAATAAGGGAATAGGTTGAGGAATGGGATCTTACGTTGAGCAGCTACGGCTTCCAACTTTTGGTTAATCCGCGGAATTAAATCGGTTTTGCCTATTAGTGACTTATAGCGCCCAACTGATTCGTTGATGGGCAGTAAGCTTTGTAGGTACAGCTTAGTCTTGGGTGATTCGGTTTGAATCCGGTCGATAACCTTGGTGAGCAGCGCAACCACGCTGTCGGCCGAAAGGTTGTGCGATACGTCGTTTACTCCAAGCATCAGGTATATTTTTTTAGGCTTACCGGGTAGAATCTGGTACAGGCGATCGTACACGCCCATGGCTTCGTCGCCAATAATACCGCGGTTGCGCACATGCTTGGCGTTTAGCAACGATGCCCAATCGCCACCATTTTCAGTCATGCTGTCGCCTAACATTACAATTTCGTTATCGGTTACAGGAGGCTCCTTTTCGAACTCGAGCATCCGCTTGTAGTAGTGATCGGTATACTTGCGAGCAGGGGGATATATCGAGGCGGCAACCGCGTTGGCAACAAGCGAGCGTAGACGGGTTACTTCTCCCTTATCCTGAGGATGAACGCGGTTGGTTAAGAGGATAACCGCCGTTTGGCTGTCGGGGTCTACTACGATTGAGGTGCCGGTGTAGCCAGTATGCCCGTAGGCGTTTGGCCCGAACAGGTCGCCCTTGTTGGAGGCGAATGCCGATGACACATCCCAGCCCAGCGATCGACCAAATGAACTCATGCTCTGCGGCACATGGGTTAGCGCCTGAACGCCCATAGGGCTGAGAATTCGCTTGCCGTTATACTCTCCGTTACCAAGAAGTGCTGCCGATAGCATGGCTAGGTCTTCGGCGCAGGAGAATAATCCAGCATTGCCTGATATTCCCCCATTCATCTCTCGTGCCAGCGGGTCGTGGACGATCCCCTTAAGAACCGTTCCGTCCTTTTGCTTCTCGGTAGGAGCACATAGCTCCAGCATCTCCCCTGTTGGGTTGTAGTCGGTATGGCGCATCCCCAGTAAATCAAAAATATTTTCCTTGGCGAAGTCTCTTAGGCTTTTACCGCTAACTTCCTCTACAATCTTCTGCAAGGTAATGAAGTTTAAGCAGCTGTACTTAAACGAAGTTTCGGGGGTGGTGTCGCGCTTGCAGGTGGCAATGTACTCTATTAGGGTACTGGGGCTTGGAGCGGCGTGCTTAGCCTTAATCTCGGATATTGGCGCATAGGCAGGTAGACCCGAAGTATGCGTAAGAAGGTCGATAATCCGAATGTTGTCGGTGAACGATGGAATGTAAAGGCTAACCTTGTCGAGCAGCCGAATCTTGCCCTGCTCTACGAGTATCATGGCTGATATTGCAGTGGAGACGGGCTTGGTGCACGATGCCATGTCGAATACCGTGTTAACCGTCATGGGTTCCACGGTTGGGTACACCTGCTTGCTGCCGTAGGCCTTTAGGTAGGCCATCTTCCCTTGCCGAACAACGGCCAAAACGGCTCCTGGGATTTGCTTGCTGTCGATGGCCCTGTTGATGGCCTCGTCGGCGTAGCGCAGCTTTTGCGAATCCATGCCCACCTGCTCGGGCATTACCCGTTGCAGCGGTTGCGAGGCGGCCTGTAGCGCAATTAGCAACGAGGCGGCTGCTACTAGTAAAAGTTTCATATATCCTGTGTTTTAACGGTTGGTCGGGTGCATTCTGCTGGCGGCTGTTGCTGGCGGCTGCCTGCTGCTGGTTTCCTAAATGTGGGGGAACCCAAGGGCTCTTTGCTGCGGGGGCGTTTGCCCTTGCTCCGTTTAGGGTGGCACAAAT
Organism: Acetobacteroides hydrogenigenes; assembly: GCF_004340205.1. Classification (NCBI taxonomy): domain Bacteria; kingdom Pseudomonadati; phylum Bacteroidota; class Bacteroidia; order Bacteroidales; family Rikenellaceae; genus Acetobacteroides; species Acetobacteroides hydrogenigenes. The sequence goes on along the minus strand of NZ_SLWB01000008.1, from coordinate 68,313 downwards.
TTATCAAATGAATGCTCTTTTGGTACAAAAAGAGTACTGTCCCCGCCAATTTTGCGCGAAAAATGGGAGGGTATGCTCCCAACGGGATGAATGGCCTTAACTTGGCGACCGTTGGAAAAATTCTCGTGAAGCCCGTTGCCTGCTGCTACTTTTGCTGGACGCTCTTGCGTTCCTTTATGTAGCGCTCTAGCTGTGCGATCCCCTCGTTGGAGATATCCTTCATTAGCTCAATTACAGGAAGGACTTCGTCTGTGTGGCGAAGTGGACGTAGCGGATGGTCTGGGGTGTCCTCTTCGTTGCGCAAAGGTGTCCAGGTGAGCAGCTCATTAGGCGTGCAGCCGAATTCTACGCAGAACTGCTCCAGTTCGTCTAGGCTAATCGTGCGATTTTTTCCGAAGGCTAACCAGTTTGCCTTTTTCTTCCCGTAGCCCCTTTTCTGCAAGTACACGGCAGGCTCCTTTACTCCTTTTTGCAATAGGATGCGCTGTAAGCTTAGCTGTAGCATTGGTTGTTGGTGTTGGTTAGTAAGCCCTTAAGGTAGCGAAAAAATATATATTCTGTTCTTCGAAAGGAGTTTTTGCTGCCACGATTAGAGTTTTTATTACCACTCTTGGAACTTTTGGGATCAGACTTGGAGTTTACCGTGCCACACTACGAACTTATGATGCTATTAGAAGAGCTTAGCTTTCTATATCTGGAGTATATCATGCTAGGTTTTGAATCTACCATACCACTGTTAGAATTTACCCTTTCAACGTAGGAGAATGGCGTGCCAGCATTGGAACTTTTGAATCCATGAGCAGACATTGCCGTGTCACGATTAGAGCTTTGTTCAAAGCTTAAGACTATTGGAGCCCGAGTCTTTGACAAACGAGGCCCACCCCAGCCGTGAACTTTATGAGAATGTGCCTGTTTTGTAGAAACAGCACGCAACGGGTAGTTCAGATCGGGCTCCAGCATACTGGGAATCATTATTAACTTTCAATATCTAAGACTATGAAGAGCAGGATCGTTGAAGTAAAGTGGGCGGCAATCTTTATTGTCACCATGCTGGCTTGGATGCTTCTAGAAAAGCTTACAGGGCTACATAGCACCCATATCGACAAGCAGCAGTACCTTACAATGCTGTTTATGCTACCCGCTATTCTGGTTTACGTACTTGCCCTTCGGGATAAGAAGAGACGCTTCTATGGCGGAGAAATGACCTATATGCAGGGATTCGTATCGGGGGTAATCGTTACCGTTATTGTTACCGTTTTAAGCCCGCTTTCGCAGTGGGTGATTTCGTACGTGATTACGCCCGAGTACTTTCCAAACGTTATAGAGTACTCTTTAAAAACGGGTTACTTCAAAACCGTAGAGGAGGCTCAGGCGTACTTTAGCTACAGCAACTTTGCCATCCAAAGCGTAGTGTGGTCGCTGGCTATGGGAGTTGCCACTTCGGCAGTTGTTGCCATCTTTGTCCGAAGCAGGAAAAGGTACTAGTGCAGCATGCAGTCAGCAACAGGTCTTAAATAATTTTTAAGTATGGTAGAGCGTAATACGAACGAGAAGACGTACTCAATGGGCGTAGGCGTTGCCCTTGGATTCGCCATAGGAGCAGCGCTGGGCGTTGTTGTTGGCGAGGTTTCGGGCGATATTGCCCTTTGGCTTTCGGTAGGCGTAGGCGCTGGAGTTGCCTTTGGGGTAGCAATAGGTGTATATCTCGAAAATGGGAGGAAGGCAAAGAATTAGTGGTTGTAGTCAATCTTCACGAAAGGTATCCGAGAACCCGCCTGGTTTGTTAAGGCCAAGATAAAAAAAGGCCGTGGGCACCACCCCACGGCCAAACCTAAATCACAACCTAATCTCTCCTATAAGTAAACCAGTAAGAATCTTACCAAGGAGTTTATTTTACTTTGCTTCGCTTCATCAGCTCATCAATCTGTCGAAGGGCAATCTTGGGGTTGGCTATAACGTTGCAGCCGCCTACGCAGCCACCTTCGCAGCTCATCACCTCGACAAAGTTGCCGGAGCACGATTTTGGGAGCTGTTTAAGGGCGCGAATCTGCGCCTTATCAATTCCGTTAACCACCAGCGGCTCGATGTTGGCGGTAGGAGCGTAGGCCTTTACGGCGTTGGTAACGCCACCCGAATAGCCGAATCCGCGGGCTACGTTGGTAATCTCCATGTTGATGCTTTCGGGCTCTGTGCTGGTGATCTCTACGCCATGAGCCACCATTAGTGCGCCAAACTCTTCGAAGCTCAGCACTAGGTCTACGTTGGGGTCGTAGAAGGCCTCGTGGCGCTTGCCCGTACATGGGGCAACCATAACTAGAACGCCGTTAGGATACTTTTGGCGGGCTACCTCGGCGGTGTAGTACATGGGCGATTTGGTGTGCGAGACGAATGGCTTGAGTTCCGGAATGTGCTTGTCTACCAGGTTGACGTAAGATGGGCAGCATGAGGTGGTCATGAAAGGAGCCCCTTCGTCCATGCGCTCCAAAAACTCGGCCGATTCGTTTTGGGTGGTGATGTCGGCGCCAAGGGCAACCTCTACCACATCGTCAAACCCGATCTCCTTTAGGGCGCCTACAATCTTTTCCATCGGCACCTTAAACTGCCCGGCAATTGCGGGTGCTACCATCGCCACCACCTTCTTGTCCGACTTGAATCCCTGGTACAGCTCGGCAAAGTGGGTCTTTTCCATCACCGCTCCAAATGGGCACGCCACCACGCATTTCCCGCAGTTGATGCACTTCTCCTTGTTGATATGCTCTATGCCGTGCTCGTCCTTCGAGGTGGCTCCAACGGGGCACGATTCCTCGCAGGGAACGGGCTGGTATATGATGGCGTGGAATGGGCATACCTTTTGGCATAGTCCGCAGTTTACGCACTTGCTCGATTCGATAACCGCCTGTCCGTTGACAAACACGATGGCGTCCTTGTTACAGTTCATCGTACATGGTCGGGCAACGCAGCCACGGCACATGTTCGTAACCACGTAGTTTGCCTTTACGCACGAGCTGCACGCCTCGTCAACTACCGTAAGCATGGTGTCGGTAAGTTTCTCACGTTCAAGGGCCATTCGGGCGTATTCCGAGAGCGGAGTAAGCTCGTCCTCTTCGTCTTCGATGTTAAACCCGAGCAGCGCCATTAGCTTATACTTGATAACTGCACGATCTTTGTGAATGCAGCAGCGCGATGTTTCGCTATGCCGTGGTCGCATTTCGATAGGAATTCGATCAATTTCCTTCTCGATAGTACCTTCGTTGAGCATTTTCGCGAGCCTGGTCATTAGCTCGCGGCGAATTAGCATTGCGTTGTTGGTTACAGCCATTACTTTCCTCCTATTTCGTCCTTTATTACCTCTATTATTTTTGATACCGATGCTTCTCGGATCACCTTCCCGTTTACCTCTACGTATGGTGCCTTAACCGGCTTTTCGTTGTTGCAGTATCCCAAGCATGGCGATCCTTTAACGGTAACTCTGTCTTTTAGCTCTGCAGGAAGAGCCTCTGGTAGTGTCCAAAGCTCCGATCCGCCCATTACGTAGCAGAGCGTGCCGGAACATATTTTTACAGTTGTCATAAGGTTAGTTGTTAGCTTCGTTTTTTTATGTGTTTTAACTGGAAGAGTACCCATTGGGGAACTTCTCTAGCGTCTGTAACTTCCGTCTAAATAAACTGTAGCCTTACCTCTTTCAAAAACTTTTCTTCGAGTAGCCTTACGATTCGTTTTACTACATTTCTCCGAATCTCGAGCTCTACCGGAAGGTTGGGGTCTTGGTGGGCTATGTTGATTTTTGTACCTACCACAAAGTCGATGATGTCGTTTTGTAGCAGCATCTTTACTATCTCAATAGCTGGACCATCGCCCTCTACTTCTCCTGTTGTGTGCTCGTCGAGCAGCTGCGCCACTTTCCCAATGGTAAGGATTCCTTCTGTAATCAGGTCTACACCCTCCATTGACGAGGTAGGGGGGAGCCCCGATTTTCCGACATCGAAGCCAACCTCGATCTCCTTACCAAACTCGCGCGAAAGAATTTGGGCGGTGGTTCCTCCGCAGATGATCTTCTTGCCGGGGAACGATTTTACGATGGAGGCTAGGTGCTTGTCCTTCTGCTCGTGGAAAGGAGGCCCAGTGCAGATAAGGAGTCGGCGTGGCTCTCTAAAGTAAACTACGGCACATGTAGTGTCGTCTTTAGAAAGGTAGATGTCGTTCTTTTGCGATTGTTGTACAATTTTTTTTGCAAGAGCCGTGGCCGATTTGTTGGGCTTGCTCTTTAGCTCCTTTATGATGTACTTCTGTACCGCCTCGTCGCCCCAGCCAAAAGGCATCTGCAGCGTGCCCATTCCCGATTGGGTAACCCCATCGGAGAAGAGTATCATGCGGTCTTCCTTTTGAGCTATGAAGTGTGAGCGGTACATTACCTTTTTGCGGATGCTGCTCTCCTCAAGCGTAATGCTTTCCTTTTCGGGCGTAATTACCTTGCCGTTGCGGATAAGTACGAACGATGGGTTGTCGTACTCCACCACGTTTGTTTCTCCGTCCGACTCAATATCTACAATGGTGAAGGTGGCATAGCTAATTTTTCGTTCGCTATCAACCGGCAGCGTTTTCATTACGGTATGGGCTATTCGGTCGATAGGCTCTTTCAAAAGCGTATAGTTTACCGCCATTGATGCAGTAAGAGATGCCAGTACGTTGGCTTTGATGCCGCTACCCAAACCGTCGGAGAGCACCATAACTAGGCGATTCTCCTCCTTTATCTTTTTCGAGAGGAAGACATCGCCGCATACTGGTCGGCCCTTGCAGTTTTGCTGCCACATGTCAACTTCTATGAAAAATGGGTTATCTTTCACTGCTTTCGTCAATTTGGTATGCCTCCAGAATGGTGTTGAGCATAGTTTCGGTACGTGATGCATTCTCACCAAGTAGGTAGGCTATTTTTTGTACGGTTTCCAGGTTTTCTTGGATAACCTTTTGTGTTCTCTTTACAATCTCATCGTTGCGAACTTCAGGAACAATGAGATCGCGCATTATGGCGCAAACAATCTTATGCTTAAGTACGGTAAATATTGATACCTTAAAAAGCTTATCGTTGAACCTTACATCGCGCTCCATGATGTCTTTGCCCGTGCTAAGCACCGACGAGAAAAGCTTATGAAACGAAACTAGCTTTGCAACGTTAGCCCCGGCAAGTCCTGGGTTTGTTTCGTTGATCATCTCGATCTCGGGCCCCATCATCTTGGCAAAGCTCTTGTTCGATTCTATAACCTTCATGTCCTCGTCTACGAGCAAGACTCCCGAGGGCATCTTCTGAAGTAGTACTGTTGCTTTATCGTTGGCAACCTTGCGCATGTACGATACGCACATGTTGCGCTCTGCTTGTCCGTCGATTAGCGCTGCGGCAAAGTCTCGACAGCTGTCGTATCCGCAGCCTCCGCAGTTTATTTCATCTTTTTCAGATAGCTTTCCGATAGCGCTCAACGATCCGAAAAGATCGGCCTCAGCATGCTGCCTTTTTTGGACTGGATAAATGTTACTGAAACTACGACTAATGCTTATACTTGGAGCGTAGGCAGCAGCTTTGGCGTCACTTTTGTTTTTTCGGAAAAGTTCCGATTGTATCTTATATCGTTTTACTGCAGTTGAATTTTTAGTTACTGTCCCTGGACCATGAATGCAGCCTCCGGTACACGAAAGCAGTTCTAAAAATAGCTTTTGGCTCGAGTCCCAGTTGTCGATGCTGTTAAGCGTTTGCCGTATAGCGTCGGTTCCCGAGAAGTTCATATATATGGTGCTGTTCTTCTCCAAATCCGCCGATACTCCAGCCACCATTCCTCCATCAAGAGGGTAAATAGAACCCATATTCGAGGTGTATGGCTCAAACGTATCCTCGTTTTCAGGAATTAGGTCAAAGTCTATGCCTTCATCGTTCATCCACTCTCGCAGATCGTTGAATGTAAGTGCTACGTCAATAATATTTTTGAAGTTGTCGGCTTCGCGTTTTTTTGAGATACATGGTCCAAAGAAGATGGTTTTTGCATCCTTGCCAAACCATTCCTTAATCATCAAACCGTGCGTAACCATCGGCGAATGTATTGGCACTATCGAGTCGCTGATAGATGGGTAGTACTTGCAAATTAGCTCAACTACCGAAGGACATGCCGATGAGATAAAAATACCCTTATCGTGCTCCGATATGTAATGGGCCGTCTCTTTCGATACTACCTCTGCTCCAAGTGCCGTTTCCGAAACTGCGCTAAATCCGAGCATTTTAAGCGCACGCGTTATTTTAGAGATGGAAACGTTTGGAAACTCGGTAGTGTAAGATGGAGCGATAGAGGCTACCACTACGCTAGAGTTGTTTATGACATTGCGAGCGACCTTGATGTCGTTGCGAATTTTCTTTGCGTTTGCAGGGCAAATGGTAACGCAGTTGCCGCAAAATATACAGCGTTCCCCATCAATCGATGCGCTACCTTGGCCTACGTTTATCCCCTTAACAGGACAGTGACGGATGCACTTGTAGCAATCCTGGCAGTTGTTTATCTCGGTGTATATGGGATTCGCTAAGTTCATTGCTGCTGTTTAAGGGCGTTTTCGATATGTGTTATTGCAGTGTTGAAGCGCACTTCTTTGTATACAACTCCATCTATGGTAATTGTAGGTCCGCTACTGCATATGTTTGAGCAGAGTTTCCCCTTAAAGTTTACCTTCTCTTCAAGATCGTTTTCTTTGAGGTGCTTTTTTATGGCTTCTAGCATTTCTCTGTTTCCTCTGGAAAAGCAAGAGCTGCCAAGGCAAATTAAAACTTCAACTTTTTTCTGCATATCCTCAACGCGTATTTGATGCCATTAAGGCTTGTATTTTAGCGATGTCTTCCTCTAGCTTTTCGATCCCATTTGTATTGATGCCGGCAATACCATCAGGAAAGACAAGCTCAACTCCTGACATGTTTATTATGGCTTTTGCGCCAGCATTTGCTGCAATATTTGCTGCGTGCTGTGCCTGTTCTTTCTCCGTAGCAATAATCATAAACTGAATATGCATTCGGTCAGAAAGGCTGTCTATCCTATCGGCACTTAGAACCTTTATGGCATCAATCTCGTAAGGCTCAAGATTGGGAGAAGGATCGAACGCTGCAACTACTTTTATACCTTGCTGGGCTAATTCCTTAGCATGGATTATCTTCTTTGCTTGTTTACTGTTACATATCAAAAATGCCTCGCTTAGGCGATTGACAACCAAAAATGACTCAAAGGCATCAATGCCAATGCCTATTGGAATTGAATTGTTTAAATGGTAGATGCCCAACAGATGAAGGTCGTTAGATACTGATGCTTTGTTGTATCCTAATTCTGAAGATATTTCGTTAATATCGAAAATATTACGACCTTTTACCTTTTGAAACTTCAAATAGGTAAGGTAGCGCAATGCTCGTTTCCTGAACTCTTCGGTTAGTATGTATCCTTTTTCATTCATCTGCTTACGTGGATGGCAATATGTGTGCCATAAAATATAATAATCAGTAATACAGTATTTAACGATATGTTTGTCTTTGATATTGTTATAACAGTAACATCTAATTGTTGTTTTATAGGACGGTTTGGTTAAATAAAAGTGTAATAAAATAAATCATTGATTTAAAATAGGACAATGCTTGATAAAAAAAATAGGCCGAAGCCTATTTTATTCTCTTGAAGTGGTTTGACTAAGCAGGATGAATTGCTTCTACTGGGCAAACATCGGCGCAAGTTCCACAATCGGTGCATACTTCTGGATCGATTTTGTAAATATCGCCAGCAGAAATTGCCTCAACTGGGCATTCGTCAATACATGTACCGCAAGCGGTGCAATCGTCACTAATTTTGTAAGCCATTACTTATTAGTATTTGGTTAAACTTGTAAAAGGTTTGCTTTCGACAAATTTAAGCCGAATTATTATAAAGAGAAAGTTTATTCGGCAAAAAAATGGCGATGTGTTGTTTTTTTGGTGATGCTAGAGCCTTCTACCTTTTGCTAGAGTTCGTTATAAGCATTGTTCTGTCTTTTGCTATTTCTCTTTATGGAACTCTTGTGTTAGGTTCCTTGTTGCTCTAGCAAGGTCTTGACTAGGATTGTAAGTGCAAAGGTTCCAGTTTTTAGAGCGTTCTCATTAGCAATAAATCTTCCGTTGTGAAGCATTCCCGAAGAACCTTCGATGCCACCCACGCCCAGTCGGAAGAAAACAGAAGGGTAACGATTGCTGATGAATCCAAAATCTTCCGTTGTCATTCGTATGTCTAAATCAATGACATTTCCAGAGCCGAAGTTTTCGATAAATGCTGTTCTTGCTTTATCTGTTATTTGAGGATTGTTGGTTAGGCACGGGTAACCCTTTTTTATATCAACGACCGCTTCTGTGTGGTGGGCTTTTGCGGTACTCTCTGCAATTTCTTTGATACGCTCATGCGCTATTGCTCTCCACTCTTCGTTCATAGTTCGAAACGTGCCTTCTAACTTTACTGACGAAGGGATGATGTTAGTAGCTCCATTGGCGGTAAACTTGCCAATGGATAATACGGTTGGGATGCGAGCATCTCCAATTCTGCTGGCTACCTGCTGTAGGCTGACAACAATGCTCGAAGCAGCCAGAACGGTATCGTCCAGCGTATGCGGAAGGGCAGCATGGCCTCCTTTCCCTTTTACCTCTATGTGTATTTCATCGCCAGAGGCCATGTACATTCCAGGGCGAATACCTATTTTGCCTGTTTCTATTTCGGGGGATACGTGAAGAGCCACGAATGCCTCGATATCTTTGTCGTCGAGTATTCCTGATTCAAGCACTTTTTTGGCGCCACCTGGGAACATTTCTTCGCCGGGTTGGAATAGTAAATAGATGGTTCCTTTTATACTCTGTCGATTTTTCCAAAGTACTTTTGCTGCGCAAAGAAGGGCTGCCGAGTGCATGTCGTGACCACAGGCATGCATTATGCCTCTGTTGGCTGATGTGTAGGGTAGGTTTGTTTCTTCTTCAATGGGAAGAGCGTCGATGTCTGCTCTGAGACCGATTGATTTTCCCCTTTTAGCACCTTTAATAGTAGCCAGTATGCCAGTATCCGCGATGCTCGTTATGTCGGTAATGCCGATTTCTTGTAGCTTGTTGGAAATGTATTTAGAGGTCTCGTATTCTTCGAACGAAAGCTCAGGATGTTGGTGCAGGTGCCTAAATACTGTGGTTCCCCAACTGTAGTTTTCTGCTATCTGCTGCTTTATTTGGTCAAGATTTATCATTGTAAGCCTTTGAAAGTTTTATTTTGCTGCTAAATTTGAAGCAAATCTACCAACTTTTAAAGTTGGGGAATAATTTTTGTAAGACAAAAAGTCAATCATTAAACAAATACTGTACAATAGATTTTTGCAGTAGAACGTTTGCCATAAACGACAGTTAATTGTTAGAGACTAAAATAGCAAAGGATGAAAAAAAAGATCTTATCGTTATTGGGATTGCTTCCTGTATTAGTAGGCGTAGCCTTGGGACAGGCGGTAAAGCCTGTTATTAACTTCCCAAAAACCACACATGATTTTGGACAAATAGAGGAAAAGGGAGGCCCTGTATCGCATTCTTTTACCTTTACGAATACTGGGAGAGTCCCTTTAATTCTTACCAATGTGGTTTCTTCGTGTGGCTGCACCACGCCGGAGTGGCCTAAGGCCCCCATTCTTCCTGGGAAAAAAGGGGTGATAAAGGTTACTTTTGACCCTATAAATCGTCCAGGGCCTATAGATAAAAGCATTACGGTATCGTCGAATGCAACGAAGCCGCTGGTTGTTCTAACCCTTGGTGGTTTCGTAAAGGAAAAGGTTAAGGATGTTTCCGATTTATACCCGCGTAAAATTGGAGAGTTGCGCATGCAAACCTCGCATCTTGCTTTTACGCGCATAGATCCTGATGCTGTTGTTACTAATAAGGTAGGAGTCGTTAATACAAGTTCCAATCCTATAAGCGTAAGGCTTTCGGGTATTCCTGCGCATCTAAAGGTTGAGGTAAAACCATCGACTTTGAAGCCCAACGAGAAAGGAGCCATCATGGTTACCTATGATGCTAAGAAAAAGAATGACTGGGGCTTTGTTGTTGACAATATGTCTGTTCTCGTAGATGATAAGGCTTACGATGACTGCCGATTTACGGTTAGTGCTACTATTGAGGAGGACTACTCTAAAATGACGCCTGCCGAAATGGCCGCTATGCCGACAGTTAAGTTTGATAGAACAACCTACGATTTTGGTGAGGTCTCTGAAGGAAAAACGGTTGTGTACGAGTATACCTTTAGTAATCTAGGGAAGAAGGATTTGATTATTCGTAAGATTGGTACTAGCTGCGGCTGTACTACAGGTACGCCTAGCGGAACTGTAATCAAACCTGGAGAATCGGGGAGCATTAAGGTAAGCTTTGGTACTTCAGGTTATAGCAACCGTCAAGGGAAAACGATAACAGTGGTGACTAACGATCCGAAAAATCCTTCGATCATTCTTCGCTTGACTGGAAATGTTAAGTCGAAGTAGAATGTAGAATCAAACGCAATCTTATAAGTGGCCCGTCAGCTAGCTTGACGGGCCTTTTTTGTGCTAAAGTCAGATGTTGTGACGATTAAGTACGGAGCTTTTACGAGAGGTTGTTTGTGGCGAATTTATAAGAATGTTTTATTCTGGTTTCTAATTTATATTGTTATAATTTTGCGTGCAAACATGAAGTATCCCAAAGATAACATTTATGGAAGATAACGAAAGCAAAAGCGCATTAAGCGTTAACAGCGGGGTGGAACAACCTCCTATTGTTAACCCAAATGCCTTGGCTCAAATCAAAAGGAAAAAGCGTAAGCCTTTAACTCTCGACGACTATGTTGAGGGAATATTGGCGGGGAATAGAACTATACTTAGCCAAGCAATAACCCTACTTGAGAGCTCGTTGCCCGAACATAGCGAACTTGCTCAACAAATTATAGAGAAGTGCTTGCCGTATAGCGGTAAGTCGGTAAGGCTGGGCATTACCGGCGTTCCTGGAGTAGGAAAGAGCACGTTTATTGAGGCAATTGGAGGTCAGATTACGGCTTTAGGGCATCAACTGGCTGTTCTTGCCATCGACCCCAGCTCCGAGCGCTCGAAGGGCAGCATCCTTGGCGATAAAACCCGCATGGAAACGCTTTGCGCCGATCCAAAAGCGTTTATTCGCCCTAGCCCATCGTCGGGCTCGCTGGGTGGCGTTGCCCGTAAGACCCGCGAAACCATTATACTTTGCGAAGCCGCTGGTTTTGATGTGATATTCATCGAAACAGTTGGTGTGGGACAGTCGGAAACCGCCGTTCATTCGATGGTCGATTTCTTCCTGCTGCTGATGCTTGCCGGTGCTGGCGACGAGTTGCAGGGTATCAAGCGTGGTATCATGGAGATGGCAGATCTTATAGCCATTACCAAGGCTGATGGCGTAAACGCTACTAAGGCAAAGTCGGCAAAGATAGAATACCAAAGTGCGCTGATGCTTTTCCCCGCCACCGAGTCTGGCTGGAGCCCCAAGGTGGAGACCTGCTCCTCGTTGGATAACGCTGGCATTATGAATATCTGGGAGAACATAGAGAGCTACGTGGCCCTAACCCAGGAGAACGGATACTTCCACAACCGACGTAAGGATCAGGCCCGCTACTGGATGATCGAGGCTATCAACAGCCGATTGATGCGCAACTTCTACAACAGCAGAGAGGTGAAGGCCAACCTCGAACTGCTGGAGCAGCAGGTGCTTGACGATAAGATCAGCTCGTTTGCTGCAGCAAGCAAGCTGCTGTCGATTTACTACAATTCGGAGAAGCACTAGCGCTTCGTACCATAGGATATCAGGAAAGGACGCGATGAGCTAAGCAAGCTTATTCGCGTCCTTTCCTCGTTTAGTCCCAAAGGGATGCGTGGCGGAAATAAAATGTCCAACGGCGGGGAAGTTTTCTATTTATCGTACAAAAGTGCCAAACGACGCTGTAGTTTTTCGTAAAACGATAAATAAGTGTTATTCTACAGCGTGGTTTTCTATAAAATGGAATAAAAGTACGAATCAACGATGTGGTTTTTCATACAGCGAGAATAATTATCAGCCTACGTTGTAGTTTTTTGCACAGCGGATTTGAGTGTCAAACAACATTGGAATTATTCATATATCGGAATAAAATCATCAAAATTCGGTAGAGTGTTTTGAATAGTGGAATCGAAATGACGAAGTCGGGTGGCACGCTTAGTATGTCGGTAGGGGCGAGGCAACCTGCTGCGCCGTTCTTTAGGAAAATGGGATGCCTTGCTTGATGGTGCTTAAATAATGCAAAAAGCAGCCGTTAGGCTTCTTTAAAGGCTGTAGTTTTTCCTCGTTCTGCTAGAAATAGTACATTTGTAGGCTTGTGTATAAATAGGAGAATAATGATGACAGGTATTAGCATGGTTGACCTTAAAGGTCAGTATAATCGTATAAAAGACGAAATTGATGGTAGGATGCAGGAGGTGGTCGGTACGGCGGCATTTATAAAGGGACCGCAGGTAAAGCTGTTCGAGGATCATCTTTCGCGTTATTTAGGCGTCAATCATGTTATTGGATGCGGTAATGGTACCGATGCGCTTCAGATTGCGCTTATGGCGCTTGGCCTTAAGCCCGGCGACGAGGTTATTACTGCCGATTTTACCTTTATTGCCACCGTTGAGGTTATTGCGCTGCTTGGCCTAAAGCCGGTATTGGTGGATGTTGATCCGGACACCTATACCATTGACATCGAAAAGTTGGAAAAGGCAATTACGCGCCGTACAAAGGCAATAATTCCAGTTCACCTTTTTGGGCAATGTGCCGATATGGAGCCTATTCTGCTTCTTGCGCAAAAGCATCACCTTTTTGTTATTGAAGATTCCGCCCAGGCAACGGGTGCCACCTATACCTTTGCAGATGGTACGGTAAAGCATGCAGGAACGATGGGGCACATTGGGACAACATCCTTCTTTCCTTCAAAAAACTTAGGCTGCTATGGTGATGGAGGAGCGCTTTTTACCAATGATGATGCCATTGCCGACAAGATACGAATGGTTGCCAACCACGGGATGCGTGTAAGATACCATCACGAGATGATTGGCGTTAACTCGCGCTTAGACACGCTTCAGGCAGCTGTGTTGGACGTTAAGCTAAAGTATCTAGATAACTATAATAGGGCACGTCAATCGGCAGCCGAGTACTACGATTCTGCATTCGAAGGTGTTCCGGGCTTAATGATCCCGTTTAGAGCCGATAATTCTTCTCACATATTCCATCAGTATACCGTGGTTCTCGACGAGGATGTAGACCGATCTGCGTTGATGAACTACCTTCAGCAAAAGGGAATTCCTTCGATGATATACTATCCGATTCCGCTCCACCGTCAGGAGGCGCTGGGCGATGCTCGAGGAAACGATGTAGACTTTCCGGTTACAGAAATGCTTTGTAACAGGGTGCTTTCGCTGCCTATGCATACCGAGTTAACCGAGGAGCAACTGGGCTATATCTCCAACTCGGTAGTTGAGTTTTTGGCCAACAGGTAGTGAATAGGGGCTATCTCTTCGTTAAAATATTACTACTTGTTACTAACGTCTAAAATCTAACATAAATGGCAAACTACTTTGCCCACGAAACGGCAGTTGTTGATGAAGGTTGCCAAATAGGCGCCGGAACTAAAATATGGCACTTCTCGCACATCATGAGCGGATGTACTATTGGTGAAGGATGCAACATCGGTCAGAATGTTGTGATTTCGCCCGATGTTGTGTTAGGGAATGGTTGCAAGGTTCAGAATAATGTCTCGATATATACCGGCGTAATTTGCGAGGATGATGTTTTTCTGGGGCCATCGATGGTGTTTACCAACGTAACCAATCCACGAAGCGCCGTTAACCGCAAGAGCGAATACCGCAAGACGGTTGTAGGTAAGGGGGCAACCATTGGTGCTAATGCCACAATCGTTTGTGGTCACGATATTGGTGCATACGCCTTTATTGGTGCTGGTGCTGTGGTAACAAAAACCGTGAAGCCTTACGCCTTGGTGGTAGGCAATCCTGCCCGTCAGATGGGTTGGATGAGCGAGTACGGTCATCAACTGAAGTTTAATAGCGAGGGAATAGCCGTTTGCTCAGAAAGCGGAGAGCGTTACCTGCTAGAGAATGGTGAAGTAAGAAAGATTGCATAAGGAAGTGAAGAATTCGTGATACTTGTGTCGAAATACGTGATACTAGTAGAGCAAAAAATATTTCAAGGATGAAAAATTTCGGATTGATAGGTGCTGCCGGTTTTATTGCGGTTCGCCACCTAAGAGCAATTAAGGAGACTGGCAACAATCTTTTGGCTGCGCTGGATAAGTTTGATAGCGTTGGCATCATGGATAGTTACTTTCCCAATGCCGACTTTTTTGTGGAGTTCGAGCGCTTCGACCGCCATTTTGATAAGCTTAAGCGCCAAGGACAGAAGATTGACTACGTAAGTATCTGTACGCCCAACTACCTTCACGATTCGCATATCCGCTTTGCGCTTCGCCAGGGGGCCGATGCCATTTGCGAGAAACCGCTTGTGCTTAATCCTTGGAATATCGATGCGCTTGGCGTTATCGAAAAGGAGACAGGACATAAGATTAACAACATCCTTCAGCTGCGCCTTCATCCTACCATTATTGCGCTAAAGGAGGAGATTGAGAATGGGCCGAAGGACAAAATTTACGATATCGACCTTACCTACATCACCAGCCGCGGCAACTGGTACTACACCTCGTGGAAGGGCGATGTGAATAAGTCGGGTGGCATTGCTACCAATATTGGCGTACACTTCTACGATATGCTTACCTGGATTTTTGGCGAGGTGCAGCAGAATACCGTTCACGTGTTGGAGGCTAACAAGGCTGCCGGTTTCTTGCAGCTGAAGAACGCCCGCGTACGCTGGTTCCTAAGCATCGACTATAACGACATACCACAGGATGTTCGCGAGCGTGGGGCACGTACCTTCCGTTCGATTACCGTAGAGGGGCGCGAGATTGAGTTTAGCGATGGTTTTACCGATTTGCATACCGCCAGCTACCGCCATATCCTAGAGGGTAAGGGCTTCGGGTTGGAGTGTGCCCGTCAATCTATCCAAACGGTGTACGACATTCGTAACTCAAAACCCATTGGTAAGGTAGGCGACTACCATCCTTTTGTGAAATAGCGAATAGGGAGTAGTGAGAAGGGAGTAGGGAATAGTGTGAGGGTCTGTTGATGATTTGTAGCTTGATGTTTAAACTCAATCTTGTTTATAAATGGATATCATAACCACTCATCGCGACTTGAAGGTTTGGCAGATGGCTGTCGAACTGGTCGTGGAGCTGTATCGGATGACGGAGAACTTCCCCAAAACGGAGCAGTTCGGCTTAACATCTCAAATCAGACGCGCTGCGGTCTCTATTCCTTCGAACATTGCCGAAGGTGCTACTCGAAAGAACACAAAGGAGTACATTCAGTTCCTATATGTTGCAATGGGCTCCGTTTCTGAAATAGATACGCAGCTCGAAATTGCCAAGAGGTTGGGTTATGCGAAAGCAGAACCGGATATTGAAGACCATCTTCTTCAGGTAAAGAAGATGCTTGTTTCGCTCATTAAATCGTTACATAGTAAGCTAACATAGAGTTTGGATGGAGATTGGTTGTGCGAAAGCCCACTACTCTCTACTCCCTTCTCCCTAAAGAATACAAATAGGAGCTCGGATGCTGGTTGTAAGTGCGTGCGAAAGCCCACTACTCCCTACTCCCTTCTCCCTACTCACTAAAATATGTACGAAGAACTAATAAATAAGAAGGCAACGCTAGGCGTAATCGGATTGGGTTACGTGGGGTTGCCTATTGCGCTAGAGTTTGCCCGCAAGCTTAAGGTGGTTGGTTTCGACATCAACGAGGCACGTGTGGAGCTGATGCGCCAGGGCATTGACCCTAGCAAGGAGCTCGAGCACGAGGCCTTTGAGGGTGTTGATATTCTTTTCACCTCGGATATCGAGGAGCTAAGAAAGGTCAACTTCTATATTGTGGCTGTGCCAACTCCCATCGACGACCATAATCTCCCTGACCTGAAGCCGCTCTTGGGCGCAACTCGCACCATTGGGCAGGTGCTGAAGAAGGGCGACTACGTGGTGTACGAGTCGACCGTATACCCTGGCTGCACCGAGGAGGACTGCATCCCGCTGCTCGAAAAGCTGTCGGGCCTAAAGTTTAACCAAGACTTTAAGGTGGGCTTCTCGCCCGAGCGCATCAACCCCGGCGACAAGGTGCATACGCTTACCAGCGTGGTAAAGATTACCTCGGGTGGCGATGCCGAATCGGCCGAGGAGATTGCCAAGACCTACGAGATCGTCATCAAGCCGGGCGTACACCGTGCATCGTGCATCAAGGTGGCCGAGGCCGCCAAGATCATCGAGAATACCCAGCGCGACATCAACATCGCCTTCATGAACGAGCTTTCCATCATCTTTAGCCGTATGGGCATCAACACCTACGAGGTGCTGGAGGCGGCCGGTACGAAGTGGAACTTCCTGAAGTTCTTCCCTGGGCTAGTGGGCGGTCACTGCATCGGCGTAGACCCCTACTACCTATCGTACAAGGCCAAGGCGCTGGGCTACCACGCGCAGATCATCAACTCGGGCCGCTTCATCAACGACTCGATGGGCGGGTACATCGCCAAGCAGGTGGTGAAGAAGGTGATTGCCGCCGACAAGGAGGTGAAGAAGGCCAAGATCCTGATCATGGGCGTTACCTTTAAGGAGGATGTGGCCGACATCCGCAACTCGAAGGTGGTGGACATCTACAACGAGCTCAAGTCGTACGGCATCCATCAGATTGATGTGGTTGACCCCTACGCCTCGTCGGACGAGGTGCACCACGAGTACGGCTTCCACCTTGCCGATAGTAAGATCACCGATAGGTACGACGCCATCATCGTGGCCGTATCGCACCGCGACTACTTCCGCTCAATAGCCAACGAGGGCTGCGTCTTTGTTGACGTAAAGGGCATCTTCCGCGAGATGAGGGAGACCTTTACCTACTGGAGCTTGTAGCTAGAGACTACCCGATACTGAAAGCCAGCGCCCTAAAGCGTTGGTTTTTTAGTTGATGCATATTGAAGGACACCCCGTGAACCTTCTCGCAACCGTGAAAGCTCATTCCCGAGGCTCCGTGAACCTCCTCGCAGACGTGAAAACTCATTCCTGAGGGGTCGGGAACCTTCTCGCAGATGTGAAAGCTCGTTCCCGAGGCCCCGTGAACCCTCTCGCAACCGTGAAAGCTCATTCCCGAGGCTCCGTGAACCTCCTCGCAGACGTGAAAGCTCATTCCTGAGGGGTCGGGAACCTTCTCGCAGATGTGAAAGTTCATTCCCGAGGTTCCGGGAACCTTCTCGCAGATGTGAAAGTTCATTCCCGAGGGGTCGGGAACCTTCTCGCAAACATGAAAGCTCGTTCCCGAGATTTTTGAAGGCAAGGGTAGGGTAATGCAGCTCTTTGTTGTACTATATGTGTTTTTAAATCACAAAAAGGATAGCGTATGAGAAAGAATATAATTTTTGGTTTGATAGCAGGGCTTGTTGGATTTGGAGGTTTAGCATCATGCACCGATAAGGACGTAACAACAACCAGCCGCTTTGAGGTGCGCTTAACCGATGCGCCAGCCGACTATGCAAAGGTATTGGTAGATATTCAGGGAGTAGAGTATAATGTGAATGGAACCGATGGCGGTTGGAAGTCGCTTCCTTTGAAAAGAACAGGCGTTTACAACCTGTTGAATTTCCGTAATGGGGTTGATACCATTCTTGCAGGCGAGGAAATTGCTGCCGGAAAGATTAGCCAGATTAGGCTAAAGCTAGGTCATAATAATAGCATCGTACTTAAGAATGGAGAAACCATTAGCCTAAAGGTGCCAAGTGGAGCAGAGTCTGGTCTTAAGCTAAACCTTCATGCCGAGCTGGAGGCTGGTCTTGCCTACGTATTGACAGTTGATTTTGATGCAGCAAAGTCGATAGTGGAACATGGAAACGGCAAGTACTCGTTGAAGCCAGTTCTAAGAGCCTACCGTACTGCTGCAAGTGGTGCAATTGCCGGAAAAGTTACTCCTGATACGCTTTCGACAACCGTATACCTGCTTAAGCTGAACTCGGTTACCCAAAAGAACGATACAGTTGCCACCACAATTGCAAAGGCAGGTAGCTTCCTAATTGGTGGCGTTGCCGAGGGTGGGTATACCGTAAGGGTTGCTCCAACCTACAAGTTTCAGCCAAAGGATTTGAATGCTAACGTAACAATTGGAAATATCTTTGATCTTGGCGTGGTTGCTTTCCAGTAACCCATCAAGGATTTGCGAAAAAGAGAGGGAGCAACTTTTGGGTTGCTCCCTCTTTTAGTATCACGATATGCGTATTACGTATCAAGACAAACTGCACGCACGCTACTCCCTATTCCCTACTCCCTGTTCACTCACAGGTGTCAGCCCCATCTCCTTGCCCTTTTCGAGCATCAGGGCGTAGGCCTCCTCGTAGCTATTGTGGATTATGCCGTCGAGAATGGCGTCCTTGAGGATGGTCTTTAGGTCGCCAACGGCCTTGCAGGGGGTCAGCCCGAAGGTCTCCATTATCATCTCGCCTGTAACCGGCGGTTGGAAGTTGCGGACTGCATCCTTCTCCTCGATCTCCTTCAGCTTCTGGCGAACCATCTGAAAGTTTTTCAGGTGCTTTTCCACGATCTTGTCGTTGGCTGAGGTGATGTCGGCCTCGCAGAGGGTCATCAAATCGTCGATATCGTCGCCGGCATCGAATAGGAGGCGGCGTACGGCCGAATCGGTAACAATCTCCTGCGAGAGGACGATGGGGCGGAGGTGCAGCAGCACCAACTTCTGCACGTACTTCATCTTCTCGTTGAGTGGCATCTTCATTGCCTTAAAGATGTTGGGGACCATTTTTGCTCCAAGAAACTCGTGTCCGTGGAAGGTCCAACCCTGCTGCGGGTTGTACGCCTTGGTGGCAGGCTTGGCAATATCGTGCAGGAGCGCCGCCCAGCGCAGCCAAAGGTTGTCGGTGTTGCGGGCGATGTTGTCGAGCACCTTTAGCGTATGGTAGAAGTTGTCCTTGTGGGCCCGGTTGCCAACCTGTTCCACCCCCTTCAGCTTGTGCAGCTGCGGGAAGATGAACTCCAGCAGTCCCGTTTCGTCGAACAGCAGAAAGCCTATGGATGGAATGGGGGAGAGCAAGATCTTATTCAGCTCGTCATTGATGCGCTCCTTCGATACAATGGCGATGCGTTCGCGGTTCCGTGCAATCGATTCGAGTGTTTCAGGCTCGATGGTAAAGCCCAGCTGCGTGGCAAAGCGGATGGCGCGGATCATGCGCAGCGGATCGTCCGAGAAAGTGGTGTCGGGATCAAGTGGTGTGCGGATGATGTAGTTCTCTAGGTCCTCTACGCCGTTGAACGGATCTACCAGCTCACCGTAGTTATGTTGGTTAAGTCCCATCGCTAGGGCGTTGATGGTAAAGTCGCGGCGCTTTTGATCATCCTCAAGTGTACCGTTTTCGACAATAGGCTTGCGCGAATCGCTGCGGTAGCTTTCCTTGCGGGCCCCAACAAACTCGAGTTCTAGATTTTTATACTTTACCATGGCCGTCCCAAAGTTCTTGAAGACGCTCACCTTTGCCCGATGGCCTAGGCGTAGGGCTACCCGTTCGGCCAGCTCGATGCCGCTACCTACCACCACAATATCGATATCCTTCGACTCGCGGTGCAGTAGCCGATCGCGTACAAAGCCGCCAATTACATAGGCTTCCACCTGTAGCTCTTCTACTACTTCTGCAATAAGCTTAAAAATGGGGTGTTTGAAATATTTGCGCATTAGTCTGATAATCCTATTTGTCGTTGCAAAAATACGCCAATTACAGCTAGTATCGAACAAAACAATGGCGTATATGTTTGATGGAGAAAAGCCCCATCGGGGCTGCAAAGGTACTATTCTAAAACGTTTATTATGGTAGAAGTTTTAACAACGCAATCTTTCAAGGAAAAGATTTTTGACT
This sequence comes from Acetobacteroides hydrogenigenes, assembly GCF_004340205.1. NCBI lineage: Bacteria > Pseudomonadati > Bacteroidota > Bacteroidia > Bacteroidales > Rikenellaceae > Acetobacteroides > Acetobacteroides hydrogenigenes. Next base: position 48,233 of record NZ_SLWB01000008.1, on the reverse strand, counting down.
ACGCAACCGAAAAGAACTGGAAATACAAGGGCACAAAGCCTGCCATTATCGACTTTTACGCTACCTGGTGCGGTCCATGCAAGGCGGTTGCACCCGTGCTCGAAGAACTATCGAAGGATTATCAGGGCAAGATCGACTTCTATAAGGTGGATACTGATGCCGAAATGGAGCTCTCAGCGGCTTTCGGTATTCGTAGCGTGCCGAGCCTTCTCTTTATTCCTGCCGATGGAGAACCTCAAATGGCAGCAGGAGCGCTACCCAAGCATGCCTTTATTGATGCCTTTAAAGAGGTCCTAGGGGTGTGATAGGTCTTGTATTGCATTTTATAAAGAAGGAATAGACTACAGTTTATCCCTTCTTTTTATTTTTATAGGCTGTAACTTATTGCACTATTAGATCGTCATAGCGCAAAAAATATGTACTAAAATGATTTCATCAAAGATCAAGAACTTTACTAGTCAATACTGGATATTGCTGCTGCTGGTTTCGATAAAGTTTGTTCTGCAATTTACGCTGGTTAATCAGGTTTACGAGCTACATCGCGATGAGTTCTTGTACCTCGATCAAGCCAAGCACCTCGATTTTGGGTTTATCTGCGTTCCCCCGCTTACGTCGTTGTTTTCTTCCATTATTTACTTGTTTGGCGGAGGCCTGTTTTGGGTGCGCTTCGTTCCATCGCTCTTTGGTGCGCTAACCATCGTCTTTACCTGGCTTATTGTTGAGGCGATAGGCGGAAGCCTATTGTCGCGGATTCTTGCGGGATGCGCCATACTCTTCTCGGTTTTGGTACGGCTGAATATCCTGTTCCAGCCTAATGCTTTCGATATTTTGGCATGGACAATGGCCTTCTATTTTCTTATTAAGTACGTTAAAACCGATAAGTCGAAGTGGATTTACGGCCTATCAGCCGTTATTGCACTGGGGATTTACAATAAGTACACCCTCGTATTCCTGCTTTTTGGGCTAGCTGTTGCCATTCTGCTAACCGAACAGCGAAGGTTGTTGGTAGGCGCTTCGGTATGGAAGGCTATTGGGCTCCTGGTGGTTCTTTTGCTGCCCAACATTCTTTGGCAGGTTGCCCATCATTTCCCCGCCGTCGAGCATATGAAGGCGCTGAAATCTACCCAACTCGACAATAACTCGTCCTTGAGTTTTTTAAAGGAGCAGCTGATGTACCTGTCTGGCTCGTTGGCTTTGGCGGTTGCTGGGTTGGTTGCGTTTGCCTGCTTTAAGCCATTTAAGCCGTATCGGTTTGTTGGGATTAGCATTGTTGTGATTCTCTCGCTCTATGCCATCCTAAAAGCAAAAGGGTACTACGCCGTTGGATTGTATCCGGTGCTGCTGGCTTTCGGCAGCGTTTATCTGGAGCGTATCCTATCGCTAAAATGGAATCGGATTGTTATCCCATTGCTGGCTGGCTGCAATCTTGCTGTTTTTATTTTGACCGCTGAACTTATCTATCCTATATCAACACCATTGGCGATATCCCAAAATCCGACAGCCTTCGAAAAGATGGGCATGCTCCGCTGGGAGGATGGCAAGAACCATGAGCTGCCCCAAGATTTTGCCGATATGGTTGGTTGGCGCGAGATGGCCGATAAGTCGCTAAAGGCCTACCGGATGATTCCCGAAGGGGAGAGGCGGAATACCCTTGTCTTTTGCGACAACTACGGGCAAACTGGTGCGCTAAACTACTACAATAGGGGTGCGATGGCAGAGGCCTACGCCTTTAATGCCGACTACATCTTCTGGCTGCCACGCCTTGATACCATAAAAAACATTGTTTTGGTGGGGAATCAGCCAAGTGCGGAGGTGGCCGCGATGTTTCGGGAGGTGAAGTGTGTTGGAGAGGTTGATAGTAGGTTTGCGCGCGAGAAGGGAACCGGCATCTACCTGCTGACTGGCGCCAATGCCCAGTTTACGCAGGCGTTTTACGCAATGGCGGATAGGCGTATCAAGACGTTTGATATATTTTAGATCAGCTATTCGAATAATAGGTTAGGTAGGGGCGCAAAATGCTGCGCCCCTACTGCTATTCCCGATAGGTTGACTATCGTCGTTGATAGGTTAAACTATCATCATTTATAGGAAAAAGAGAATTCAGTGGGCTCTGTACCTTAGCGCCTCCGCGTTGGATGACGAAGAATTTTTCAAAAAAGCCCCAATTTCCCATTTTTTTTGCTTTATCTTTGCCACGTCTAACGGGGGTGCCCTAATAGTACGGGCTGAGATTATACCCTTTAACCTGATCCAGGTAGTGCTGGCGTAGGGAGTAAAGCGATTTCTTGTTAAAACATTTCCCCCTTTTAATTTTTGGTATTGGCGTCTCACTAGCGCCCAATGTTTAATTATTAAAAGATTCAGTCATGCGCAAGCTAAGCGTGTTTTTAGTAGTGCTCTTTGTGGTTAGCGCCCTATTCTCGTGGGCTAACGGCGGAGGAGGAAAAACTATTTCTGGAACCGTTCAGGGAGTCGATGGGGCTCCGCTTGTAGGTTCAACCATCACCCTTGTTGGGTCGGGTAGGGGAACTACCACCAACGAAAAGGGTTTTTACAGGTTAACGGGTATCCGCGACGGGGCGTACACCTTAAGGGCAAGCTATATCGGCTATAAGACCAAGGAGGTAAAGGTTGATGTTAAGGATAACGTAACGCTAAACATTACGCTCGAAGCCCAAAGCGTGCTGGGCAGCGAGGTGGTGGTATCGGCCATCCGCGCATCGAAGCGTACCCCAATGGCCTTTACCGATCTTAAGGCATACGAAATCAAGAAGCAGAACACTGGGGGCGATGTGGCGCAGATCTTCGAGCTAACGCCATCGTTCGTGGCCACCACCGAGAGCGGTATCGGCATTGGCAACACCGCCTTCAGCATCCGCGGTACCGATGCTTCGCGCATCAACATCACCGTAGATGGTTTCCCTATTAACGACCCCGAGTCGCAGCAGGTCTTCTTCGTAAACATGCCCGACATTACCTCGTCGGCCAGCAGCGTGCAGATACAGCGCGGCGTGGGAACATCTACCAATGGATCGGGAGCCTTTGGTGCAACGGTTAACTTCCAAACCGGGGCGCTAAGCAGCGAGCCTTATGCTGAGCTTAACAACTATTTGGGATCGTATAGCTCGTGGCGAAGCAATGCCCTGCTTGGAACAGGCATCATCAACAACCGTTTCAGCTTCGATGCGCGCATCTCGCGCGCCAAGAGCGATGGCTACATGGATAGGGCTACCTCCGATCACAAGTCGGCACAGGTTTCGGGTACCTACTATGGCGATAGAAGTACCCTGAAGGCAAGCGTGATTTATGGTGAGGAGCATACCGGTATCAGCTGGACTGGCGTGCCCAGCAGCGTTATCGACACCAACCGTACCTACAACCCCGAGGGTATCTACTACGATAGCAAGGGCGTTCGCCGCATATACGATAACCAAACCGATAACTACAAGCAGACGCACTATTTGGTAAACTATACCAACAAGCTAACCGAAAAGATGACGCTCAACCTTGGCTTCTTCTTTACCCACGGCGAGGGGTACTACGACAACTATAAGGATGATGCCAAGTTCTCGAAGTACGGTTTGCCAACCATTACGGTAGATAACGTGCTCCGCAAGAAGAGCGACTTCATCGTGCAGAAGTGGCTGGACAACGACAACGTCGGATCGACCTACTCGTTTGTATATGCTCCGGTAGAATCGCTATGCTTTACGCTTGGTGGCTCGGTAAGCCGCTTTACCAACGATCACTTTGGGAAGATTAAGTGGGCGGAGTTCAACCATGGTATTCCTGCCGACTACGAGTGGTACCGTAGCAAGTCTACTAAGGATGATGCCAACACCTACCTGAAGGCAACCTGGCAGGCTACAAGCCAGCTCAGCTTCTTTGGCGATGTTCAGTACCGCTACGTGAACTATAGAATGAAGGGCTTAGACGATGACATGACCAATATTTCGCAGAATCACCGCTTCGACTTCTGGAATCCTAAGTTTGGTGCATACTACACCCTCAACGATCAGAATAGCCTTTTTGCATCGGTGTCGGTTGCCCATCGCGAGCCTACCCGCAGCGACTATACCGATGGTATTAAGTCGGATAAGGGTTTAACCCCCGAGCGTTTGATCGACTATGAGCTGGGCTATAAGTATGCAGGTAGTGGGCTAAGCCTCGGAGCAAACCTCTACTACATGCAGTATAAGGATCAGCTTGTGCTTACCGGAAAGCTTAACAATGTAGGCTACCCAATTCGCGAGAATGCTCCAAAGAGCTACCGTACGGGTGTGGAACTTATGGCTGCAGTTAAGATTCTTGATAACCTAAAGTGGGAGGGAAACCTAACGCTGAGCCAGAACAAGATTAAGAACTTTACCTACTCGGTGGAGCTGTACGACAACCAAAACGATTGGAATTTCGTAAAGATGAATGAGTACAACCTAGGAACAACCAGCATCTCGTTCTCTCCAAATGTAATTGGATCGAGCATGTTTACCTTCGAGCCGCTAAAGGGCTTTCGGGTTGATTTAACCACCAAGTACGTAGGCGAGCAGTACTACGACAACTCGCAGAGCGAGAAAAGAAAGTTGAACGCTTACCTTGTAAACAGTTTACGTGCAGGATACGATTTTTCGATCGTTGGACTTAAGAATATTATCTTGCAGGTAGGCGTAAACAACCTCTTCAACGAGAAGTATATCGCCAATGCTTGGATTTACAGGGCCGAGTTTCAGGACAACTCAGAGTATATCGAGGATGGTCTGTTCCCTCAGGCAACCCGTAACTACTGGTGCCGTTTGGCGTTGAGGTTCTAAATTTGTTTAATAATATTTGTAGAGACGCCCTATTAGGGCGTCTCTATGTTGGTAAAAAGACGCACTACAGTGCGTCTCTACATAAAATATGATGATATGCTCGCTTGGATAATCGCCAACTATGTAGAGCTGATAGGAGCCACTTTAGGCCTATTATTTCTTTACCTCGAGATTAAGGAAAACGTATGGCTATGGCCCGTAGGGTTGCTCTCGTCGGCGTTCTATGTGGCGATATTTTTCTCTGCAAAGTTCTATGCCGATATGGGCTTGCAGCTGTACTATGTGCTTATTAGCATTTATGGATGGTACAGGTGGTGGCGAGGATCGGGCGAGGGCGAGCCGGACAATTTACCTATAGTTCGGCTTAACGGTCGTTTGGCGGTTGCGCTATCTCTGATAGCTACGCTGCTCTTTTTTGGCATCGCCGAAATCCTTAAGCGTTATACCGACTCTCCCGTGCCTTACTGGGATTCGTTTACCACCTCGTTGGGCATAGTAGCTACCTGGATGCTGGCAAAAAAGATCATCGATATGTGGTGGATTTGGGTAATTGCTAACTTTGTATCGCTATGCCTCTACTACTGGAAGGGGCTTTACCCATCGGTGGTCCTGTTTTTCTTCTACACCGTGATGTCAGTTGTTGGCTACTACTCGTGGAGGAAAAGGCTTGCCGAGCAACAAGTAGCATATGATAGAATCTGATGTAACCGTAATCCTTGCCGATGGTCAATTTCCTGCCCATCCTATACCTTTGGCGATTCTTCGTAGAGCGCGGATGGTTATCTGCTGCGATGGTGCAGCCCAAAAGCTCATAGGAAGCGGCATTCGAATGCCCGACTATGTCGTTGGCGATCTCGACTCGCTTAATATGGAGCTGCTCGATAGGCTGGGCGATAAGGTTGTAAGAATAGAATCGCAGGAATCGAACGATTTGACCAAGGCCTTTGAACTTGCACTGTCGATGAATTCTGAGAAGATCGTTATCCTAGGTGCAACAGGGCTTCGCGAGGACCATACCCTAGGGAATATCTCGCTGCTTTCGCGGTATGCCGAAAATGCCGACGTGCTCATGTACACCGACTACGGCCGCTTTATGGCGATATATGAAACGACAACCATTCCCAGCCATAAAGGGCAACAGGTGTCGCTGTTTTCGCTAACCCCCAATACTCCTATAAGCTATAAGGGGCTAAAGTGGGATATCACGGAGCGGCCGCTGCTCTCGTGGTGGGAGGGGACGCTTAACGAGGCGTTAGGCGATAGCTTCACCGTAATTTTCGAAGGAGGAAGGGTGCTGGTGTATCAGGCGTACATGCAGAAGGTTTGATGCTTAGTATATCAAAATACAAAAGGGAGCCGATTGATGCTCCCTTTTTAATGTCTTTTGGTGTTGTAGCCTAAGCCGAGTGCTTGTTGTAGTTTAGAATCAGCTTCGAGTGGCGAGCGTACTCTACGTAAACCTGATCGCCTGGATTGAAGTGGTTCCACGATTCCTCGTTTAGAAGTCGGAAGCACATGTTGTTGAATACTTTGGTTCCGTTAATCTCCATTACGAGGTTTCTCTTCTTTCTAAACGAAATTTTTTCCTTAATAATCCCTGTTCCAACAACCTTTATTCGTTCCTTAATGTCTCTAAGGATTGCTACAAACTTGTAGGTGAAAAGGACTCCCCAGCCAATAAAGTTAAGCGGTAACCCAATTACGATTCCCCCAACCCCAAGTCCTACGAACGAAAGAGCGATAATGAGTAGTGCAGTAGAGCCAGCATAAATCCAATATCGCTTAGTCAAACCTTTAATGTACCCACGGAGAACCTGAACCTCGCGCCCCGTTAGGCTGTCAAAGTTGTAAATAAGCATTTTGCACGTGTTTGTTGATTTAAACTAAAACATTCCCATAATCCAACGCCCGTAAATGTAGAAAATAATGCGAAGACCCCATGTTGGCGCTGCAATTTTAACAATTCATTTTTTGTCAAGCCGTGCCTATTGCTATGACGGCTGCATTATTAGCTGGCGAAAACATTCGTTCGAATGTTGCTAAGTGTTATTAATAGCCACAAAACCCCATAATCTGAATTGAACTTAGTAGATTTGCCGAATAAATCTAATGTATTCGGTTTACCTAAAAACCAAAACCATGTCAGTAGAAAGCAACGTAAGGGTGGTAACCACCCATCGTCTTATGGAGATGAAGGCAAAGGGAGAGAAGATCGCAATGCTTACCGCCTACGACTACTCTATGGCCCGAATCCTTGATGCTGCCGGCATCGATGTTCTTCTCGTTGGAGATTCGGCATCGAACGTAATGGCTGGTCACAAATCCACCGTACCCATTACGCTCGATCAAATGATATACCATGCGCAGTCGGTTGTTCGTGCCGTAAAGCGTGCCCTTGTAGTGGTTGACCTCCCTTTCGGAACCTACCAGGGTAACTCGAAGGAGGCGCTGGCCTCTGCCATTCGCATTATGAAGGAGAGCGAGGCCGATGCCGTTAAGATGGAGGGTGGCGCCGAGGTTATAGAATCGGTTCAGCGTATCCTTTCGGCCGGAATCCCCGTAATGGGGCACCTTGGCCTTACCCCTCAGTCCATCCATAAGTTTGGCACCTACACCGTTCGTGCCAGGGAGAAGGAAGAGGCCGATAAGCTAATCCAGGATGCCCACCTGTTGGAGGTTGCCGGATGCTTCTCGGTTGTGCTGGAAAAGATTCCTGCGGCTCTTGCCACCCAGGTTGCCAGCGAGCTGAAGATTCCGATCATCGGCATTGGAGCCGGTAACGGCGTCGATGGGCAGGTGCTGGTGTCGCACGATATGATGGGCATCACCCACGAGTTCTCGCCCCGATTCCTTCGCCGCTACCTGAACCTTTTCGAGGAGATGAAGGAGGCCACCGAGGCCTACATCAAGGACGTAAAGAGCCGCGATTTTCCTAACGAAAACGAGCAGTACTAGCAGATGGCGGTTAAACCCGAAAATATTATTTACGAGGATAACCACCTGCTGGTGTACAACAAGCAGGTGGGCGATATCGTACAGGGCGATAAAACGGGCGACATGCCGCTCTCCGAGGTTGTAAAGGCCTACATTAAGGAGCGCGATGCCAAGCCCGGCAACGTATTTCTTGGCGTAACGCACCGCATCGACAGGCCAACCACCGGGGTGGTAATCTTTGCCAAAACCAGCAAAGCGCTAGAGCGTATGAATGCGCTGTTCCGCGATGGCGGCGTCGATAAAACCTACTGGGCTATCGTTAAGAAGGCTCCCGAAAAGGATGAGAATATGCTGGTGCACCACCTCTCGCGCAACGAGAAGCAGAACAAGAGCTACGTTTTCGACGCGCCCAAGTCTACCACCAAGGAGGCCAAGCTGCGGTACAAGGTTATCTGCAAGAGCGACAACTACTCGTTGGTTGAGGTGGAGCTCCTAACGGGGCGTCACCACCAGATTCGCGCTCAGCTCTCCAGCATCGGCTCGCCCATCAAGGGCGATCTGAAGTACGGCTTTCCCCGCTCGAACCCCGATGGCGGTATCTGCCTGCATGCCCGTAAGGTGGAGTTCCTCCATCCAGTAAAGAAGGAGAAGATCACCATCGTTGCCCCCGTCCCCGACGATGCGCTGTGGCAGTTCTTCGCAAAAGCAGTAGAAAAAGGCGTTTAACCCTATAAGTCCCGGCAAGAGCAACCTGTTGCCGGGATTTCCTTTTTGAAGAGGAGGGGGCATGCGGCTGAGATACCGCTTCCTCTGCGCGTTTTTCATCTGGGAGCGCCAAGTGCAAATTTCTTCCACGAGTTTTTCATTTGGGAGCGCCAAATGGAAATTTCTTCCACGAGTTTTTCATCTGGGAGCGCCAAGTGCAAATTTCTTCTACGCTTTTTTCATTCGGGAGCGCCAAGTGCAAATTTCTTCCACGCTTTTTTCATTCGGGAGCGCCAAGTGCAAATTTCTTCCACGAGTTTTTCATTTGGGAGCGCCAAGTGCAAATTTCTTCTACGCATTTTTCATTCGGGAGCGCCAAGTGCAAATTTCTTCCACGCTTTTTTCATTCGGGAGCGCCAAGTGCAAATTTCTTCCACGAGTTTTTCATTCGGGAGCGTCAAGTGCAAATTTCTTCCACGCTTTTTTCATTTGGGAGCGCCAAGCGCGATTTTCTTCTACGCATTTTTCATTCCAAAGAGGCGAATGCAAATTTCCTCTCGGCAATTGTTGCAACGGTGTGGAGGAGCCCGATTTTCCGATAGGATGTTGCCAGATGGGGGTGGAGGTGCACGTTTTTTATACGGAGATTTCCTTTCGTCCTCACGGCTCGAAAGGTTTATCGTCTTCGTTGCAGCCTTTTCTTTAAATATCCAATAAACGCTCGCTAGGTTCTGTTTTTTTATAATTTTACCCTGGTAAAGTTTCTGTTTGAAGCTTTGTAAATAATAAATGCTATGAAACTGTTAGTAAAGAACATAAAAAAGCTGGTTCAGATAGAGGATATGCCCAAAACTTGGGTGGCCGGAAGCGATATGAAGGAGCTTCCCTCTATAGATGATGCATACCTATATATATACGATGGCCTTTTTGCCGATTTCGGGCCGATGAGCAGCTGTCCCGATCATCCCGATGCCGAGGTGGTCGATGCCACGGGCTGCATGGTGTTCCCTTCGTTCTGCGACTCGCACACCCACCTGGTGTACGCCGGAAGCCGCGAGATAGAGTACGTCGATAAGATTCGCGGGCTCTCGTACGAGGAGATCGCCAAGCGGGGAGGCGGTATCCTGAACTCTGCCGAGCGCCTTCGTGCCGCATCGGAGGATGAGCTTTTTGAATCGGCCATGGAGCGCATCAACGAAATCGTTTCGTTGGGTACCGGAGCGGTAGAGGTGAAGAGCGGCTACGGCCTCTCAACCGAATCGGAGCTAAAGATGCTTCGCGTAATCCGCCGTATACGTTCCGAATCTCCCATTACGGTTAAGTCAACCTTCCTAGGCGCCCATGCGGTGCCAATGGAGTACCGTGGTCGCCAGTCGGAGTACGTCGATCTGATCGTTAAGGAGATGATTCCGCAGGTTGCCGCCGAGAACCTGGCCGACTACATCGATGTATTCTGCGATAAGGGCTTCTTTACTGTCGAAGAAACCGAGCGCATGCTCGAGGCTGCCGCAAAGTACGGCCTTCGACCTAAAATACACGCCAACGAGCTGGCGCTTTCGGGCGGCATACAGCTGGGCGTAAAGCATTCGGCCCTCTCGGTTGATCACCTCGAGTTTACCGGTGAGGAGGAGATTGCCTCGCTGCTCGATTCAACAACTATGGCTACACTACTACCGGGTGCCGCCTTCTTCTTGGGGATGGACTATCCACCTGCCCGTAAGATGATAGATGCAGGGCTGCCCGTAGCTCTTGCTTCCGACTACAATCCTGGTTCATCGCCTTCGGGAGATATGAAATTTATCTTAAGTTTGGCATGTGTAAAGATGCGGATGGTTCCCGAAGAGGCGATCAACGCAGCCACCATCAACTCGGCCTACGCAATGGGGCTAAGCGGTACGCATGGATCGATCTCTAGAGGAAAGATTGCCAACTTCTTTATCACAAAACCAATCCCATCGTACGAGTATATGCCCTATGCGTATACCCAGAAGCTGGTCGATAGGGTATTTTTAAACGGTAAAAGGATATAACCATGAAGAGAGCACTGACGATTATTGCTGTGGCTGCACTGCTTGTGTCGGCACAAGATGTTGATGCACAAACATCGAAAAAGAAAACACGGAAGGTGGTAAAAACCACGAAGGCTACAACAACCACCAAAAGCAGCACATCAACAGCTGCACCCGCAGGTGCTGCTACCGGAACCACTGCGCCTACATCGGCGTCAACATCAACCACCGCTACATCCAAAAGTACGCTGGCTACGGGATTGTCGTCAATACTTTCCTTGTCGAATTCCGATTACTCGAATGGACTTAAGGATGCGCTGAAAATTGCCGCCTCAAAATCTGCCGAGTCGGCATCAATGCTCGACGGCTTCAATAAGAATCTCGATATTCGCATTCCCTTCCCCAAGGAGGCCATTGCTGTAAAAGAATATGCCGTAAAATTGGGGCTGCAGTACCAGGTCGATATTTTCGAGGAAAAGCTTAATCGTGCTGCCGAAGAAGCGGCCAAAAAGGCTGCTCCAATTTTCTTGGCTGCAATAGTCAACATGTCGTTTGCCGATGCGGCAAAGATTGTTACAGGCGATAAGAATGCCGCAACCCTTTACCTGCGCAACACCGCTGGGGCTGAGCTGGCCAACCAGTTTAAGCCAGTAGTAGCCGATGCCCTATCGCAGGTTGCCATCACAAAGTACTGGAAGCCGCTTGTCGACAAGTACAACAAGGTGGCGCCATTTTTGGCAAAGGAGCAGGTTAATGCTGATCTTGAACAGTACGTAACCAACAAGGCTGTCGATGGGCTCTTTATCTTGGTCGAAAAAGAGGAGGGCAAAATCCGTCAAGAGCCTGCTAAGTATGGCTCCGATTTGGTGAAAAAGATTTTTGGAACTACTAAATAAACCTATTAAAGGATTAGAATATGAACCTAAAGCTGATTGAGTGCGTTCCCAACTTCTCCGAGGGGAACGATATGGGCATAATTAAGCAGATCACCGACGAAATTGAATCTGTAGAAGGCGTTAAGCTGCTTGACGTTGACCCTGGGAAGGCCACCAACCGTACGGTAGTAACCTTTGTAGGAACACCCGATGAGGTTTGCGAAGCCGCATTTAGGGCTGCAAAAAGGGCAAAGGAGCTTATTGATATGAGCAAGCATCAGGGCGCTCACCCACGTTTTGGTGCAACCGACGTGCTTCCGCTTATTCCTGTGGCCAACATAACTATGGAAGAAGTTGTAGAGTATGCCCGTAAGCTGGCCAAGCGCATGGGCGATGAGCTGCAATACCCCATTTACTGCTACGAAAGTGCTGCATTCGAGCCAAAACGCCAAAACCTGGCTTTTTGTCGCAGCGGCGAGTACGAGGCTCTTCCTGAAAAGATGACGAAACCGGAGTGGAAGCCTGATTTTGGGCCAGCAACGTTTGTTCCTCAAACAGGAGCAACTGCAGTTGGAGCACGTAACTTCCTAATCGCCGTTAACTTTAATCTGAATACAACCTCTACACGTCGTGCTAATGCCATTGCGTTTGACGTTCGCGAAAAAGGGCGCCCAGTCCGTGAGGGCAATCCTATTACAGGGAAAAAGAAGTTAGACGAAAACGGTAAGGAAATATGGACTCCGGGCACCCTAAAGGGTACCAAGGCCATCGGTTGGTTTATCGACGAGTATGGAATTGCTCAGGTATCGATGAACATTACTGACATCAACCAAACTCCGCTTCACCTTGCTTTCGAAGAGGTAAAGAAAAGGGCCGACGAGCGAGGCTTGCGTGTGACAGGAACCGAAATCGTAGGCCTAGTGCCAGCAAGCGTAATCATGGATGCTGGTAAGTACTTCCTTGCTAAGCAGCAGCGTTCTGCCGGTATCGCAGACGAAGAAATTATCAAGATTGCCGTTAAGTCAATGGGGCTCGATGAGCTTTATCCTTTTGATCCGCAAAAGAAAATCATCGAGCTTATGGTAAAGGATCAAAAGAAGCAGCTTGTTGATATGACCGTTACCGGCTTTGCCAACGAAACTGCGTCAGAGTCACCGGCTCCTGGTGGAGGATCTATTGCTGCTTATATGGGTGCTTTGGGTGCTGCCCTTGGTACAATGGTTGCAAACCTATCTGCCCATAAACCAGGTTGGGACGACAGATGGAAAGAGTTTTCTGATGTGGCAGAAAAGGGTAAAGCGTATATGGATCAGCTGTTAAAAATGGTTGATGAAGACACCAATGCCTTTAATCGCATTATGGACGCACTGTCTCTTCCTAAAAAGACAGATGAGGATAAGGCTGCGCGTAAGAAGGCTATACAGGATGCAACCAAGTATGCTGCTGAAGTACCTTTAAAAACAATGGAGTTGTGCTACAATTCGATGGAGGTTATGCTCGAAATGGCAGAAAAGGGTAACCCAAATTCAGTATCTGACGCAGGTGTTGGCGCTATTGCTGCTCGTGGGGGGGTATACGGAGCTTACCTCAATGTTTGTATAAACGCAAAAGGTATTGAAGATCTCGAATTTGCGAAGGATTTAGAAAATAGAGCTAACGTTTTATTAAGAAAAGCTTTAGAGTTAGAATCTGAAATTCTTAATAGGGTAATGGCTGTTATTAGCAAATAGCCGGTTTTTCACAACTACCCCCAATATAATAGAGGCATCCAGATAAAGGATGTCTCTTTTTTTTGTTGTAGTAGTTATTTTTTTGATTTAAAGACAAGAATCATGTAACTGGTAAAAAAAAGTGAGTCGTGGACTGAAAATATTTTTTTGATTTGTTATAAAAATATAATTAAATGTTTATATTGCGTCTGTATAACCAATATTCTAATATATGAAACGAATAAAGCTGCTACTGCTGTCAGCTTTTGTTTGCTTTGGTATATCCAATGCCCTAGCGCAAACAAAAGTTTCAGGTCTAGTAACAAGTTCTGAAGATGGTCAACCAATTCCTGGTGTGACTATAATCGTTAAAGGTTTATCAGGTGTAGGCACTTCCACTAATATTGAAGGGAAGTACACTCTTAGTGTTCCTACCTCTGGTAAGGTTCTTGTGTTTAGTTACGTGGGCTTTAAAACACAAGAGGTTTTGCTTGAAGGTAAAACGTCTATAAATGTCGTGTTAGTTGCAGAAACTAAGCGAATTGACGAAGTTGTGGTAACTGCATTAGGTATTACTCGATCGAAGCAAGCATTAGGTTATGCTGTTTCTGATGTAAAAGGGGACGAACTTGCTAAAGCAAGAAGCCAGAATGTGGTGAGTTCACTATCAGGGCGTGTTTCAGGTGTGCAGATTACTGGTGCTTCTGGTCAAATGGGTGGAGGATCACGGATTCAAGTTCGCGGAGTGACATCTCTTACACAAAACAATCAACCTTTGTTTGTTGTTGATGGTATTCCTCTCGATAACTCAGACTTTTCGTACGGTGCTACTGGTGGTGGGGGCTACGATTACGGTAATATGGGGTCAGATCTAAATTCTGACGACATAGAGTCTATTTCTATTTTAAAGGGTGCTTCTGCAACTGCTCTTTATGGTTCACGAGCTGCTAATGGTGTCGTTATGGTTACTACTAAAAAGGCAAAAGCTGGCGCTCAAAACTGGGGGGGTGCTGTTAATTCGAGTATAACTTGGGATAAAGCAAGTATTATTCCAGTTTATCAAAAGTTGTATGGTGGTGGTTCTACCTTTTCTGATGCACAAGGGGGTAAGAACGGATTCCTAACAGAAGAGATAGAGGGGAAAGAGTACAAGGTTGTTCAATACTCTACAGATGAGAGTTGGGGGCCAAAATATGATCCAAGTGTTAAGGTTCTTAACTGGAATGCTTTTGATAAGTGGGATACTAAAAACTATCTTGTAGAAAAGCCTTGGGTTTATCCAAAGAATGACTACAAATATTTCTTTAGGACAGGAGTGACTTATACGAACAACGTTCAACTTACTGGTGCTACAGATAAGGGATCAACTAGAATTTCATACACCAATATGAACGTTGCTGGTATTTATCCTAATAGTGAATTAAAGCGCAATACAATTAATTTTAATGGCAGTTATAATTTTTCTAAATATTTGGAAGGTTGGGCAACTGCTACATATGTTGTAAATACTGCAACAGGTCGTCCAGAAACAGGTTATGGAGATCGAAATCCTGTTCAAAAGATGTGGCAGTGGATTCATACTTCTGTGGATTATAAAGAGTTGAGCAACTGGAGAAATCCTGATGGAACTCAACGCTCTTGGAATAGAAGTTCTTGGGATAATCCAGGTCCAGAGTATACTGATAACCCATATTGGTCGAGGTATATGAACTATCAGAATGACCGTAGAGATCGTCTATTCGGAAATACGGGCTTGACACTTACTTTTACTCCATGGTTAAAACTAACAGGTCGCCTAGGTGTTGATTTTTATACGCTTAAACAAGAAGAGCGTACAGCAATAGGCTCACAATCTTTATCTTCTTATGATCTTTATGTTCGTTCTAACTATGATGTAAATGGCGAAGCATTCTTTAGCATTAATAAGCGTTTTCTTGAGGATAAAATAGGTTTAAGTTCAATTTTGGGAGCCTCTGTAAATGATCGTAAGTATGATATTACAGGTGGTACAACTGTTGGTGGTTTAGTTATACCTGAAGTTTATAACTTAACCAATTCTGTATCTAAGGCAACTTCTAGGGACACTAAAAACCATAAAAGGATAAATAGTTTGTATGGAAACATAACGCTAGATTATAATCGTTTTGTCTACCTTGATTTAACAGCTAGAAATGACTGGTCTTCAACTCTTCCAAGTGGAAGCAATAGTTATTTTTATCCGTCTGTAAACCTAAGTCTTGTACTTAGCGAATTGGAAGTTTTTAAGTCCTTTGGTTTTATTGATTATGCAAAGTTACGTGGTGGATATGCTCAGGTTGGAAACGATACTGATGCTTACAATTTGTCAAATTACTTTGCCGCAGAAACTCCATTTGGTTCAGATCCTCGATATTCTTTACCTACTCAACTCGCAAATGCAAAACTAAAGCCTGAAGAGACAAAGTCTTGGGAAGTAGGCTTTGAGGCGAAGTTGTTTAAGAGCAGATTTGGAGTAGATGTTTCTTATTTTACGAAAGATACAAAAAATCAGATTGTTCCTATTCAGGTTTCGGGAGCAACTGGTTGGGCTAGTTTATGGATTAACGCAGGTAAAATGGAGAATAGTGGTTGGGAGTTTCAGGTTAGTGGAACACCTTTAAAGACTAAGAATTTCTCTTGGGATGTTACTGTAAATCTTTCAACACTTGACAATAAGGTTGTTGATATAGCAGAGGGACTTGACTATCTAAATCTTGGTAATGCTCCTTTTAAAGTTCAAGTTGGGGCTTACAAAGGAATGGCTTATCCTGTAATATATGGTACTGATTTTGTTTATGACAAGGATGGTAAAAAAGTGTTGAGTGCAACTGGAAGATATCTACCTTCTGCTGTTAAGCCTTTGGCAAATGTTAATCCTGATTTTACAGGAGGAGTTACCAACTCTTTCAACTACAAGTTTAATAATGGAATTCAAATTGATGCAAATATTCTTCTTGATATGCAGAAGGGAGGTCACATGTATTATACGTCTTATATGTGGGGTATGTATTCTGGTATTCTGGCAGAGTCTGCATCTATAAATGAGAACGGGTTTAATATTCGTGACGCAATTAAATATAAATATAGTGATGGAACAGAGGGGACGACTTGGAAAGATGGGGCAAAAAGTATAGGAGGAGGTCTTGTTCTCGATGGTGTTTATGGAAAGTATAACGCACTAGACGGTTCAATTACTTACCTAAATGCAGATGGTACTACTTCTCAGGTTGCTGTAAAAAACACAAAAGCAATTGCAGGTTCTCGTTATAGCCGAGATCACTACTCTGGTCCTGATACTCAGAATATATTTAAAACGGATTATTTGAAACTTCGTGAAGTTCGTTTTGGTGTAACAATCCCAAAGAAGTGGACTGGTCCAGTCTCAGGTTTGAGAGTTTCTTTCTTTGGAAGAAATCTGAAAACTTGGTTTGCTGATCAACAACACTTTGATCCAGAATACCTGCAAATGGCTGGATCAAATGCACAAGGAGTAGAAGGTGGTTACCTTCCATCTGTTGCAACGTATGGTGTTGGAGTAAACTTTAACTTTTAATTAAAATTGAGAGAATATGAAAAAGTTACTAAAATATAGTCTGATTTTAAGTTTGGGTGCGCTTCTCATAGGTGGTTGCGATACAAACTTTGAAGAGATAAACACAAACCCCAATAGGTCTGATGCATCGCCAACTCCATACATCTTTACCTATGCTACTCGTCAGTTTGCATATAACTTTTACGATGTTTGGTACACTGGACGACAGTCTGCAGTTGCATGTCAACAATGGTGCCAAATAAACTATACTTCAGAGGATCGGTATCAGTTTAGAGATAATGTTATGAATGGATTTTTCCGTAATTCATACATTTGGATGTTAAACTTTGAAAAAATAAAGGAGTTGAATACCGATCCTGCGACTAAGGGTAGTATGTCTGCTTATGGAGATAATAAAATGCAGATCGCAACATGCGATATCATGGAAACATGGATTTTTCAACTACTTACTGATTCATTTGGAGATATTCCTTATAGTCAGGCTTTTGATCCTGTGAAATATCCAAAACCAAAGTATGACAAGCAATCTGATATATATAAAGGAATGGTTGCTAAATTAAAGCAAGCTGCGGCAGATCTTAAGACTTGCTCTAACGGATGGACTTCAGGTGATATTATCTATGGAGGTGATATTGATAAGTGGATTAAGTTTGCTAATTCACTTCGTCTACGTGTTGCTCTTCGTGCTTCAAAAGTTGATAATGCCTATTTAGCAGAAGCTAAAAACGCAATAGAAGATGGCGTTTTTGAATCTAATGATGACAATGCAGTATTTAGTTTTATTGGCTCTGGATCTCCAAATGAAGCTCCAATCTATTTTGGTTTCTTTACCGATAATAGAAATGACTTTACGCTAACAAAGCAGTTTGTAAACTTACTTAAAGGAATGGATGATAGCGATAAGGGTTTTGTAAATCCATTTAACGGGATTATAGATCCTCGATTGGCTATTTATAGAGGGCCAACAATGGATAATAATACCATCGGAGTTCCATATGGCATGGATGATACAGAAACAGCAGCGTTTGTTTCTGCAAATGCAAATGTTATTAATTTAAAACCAGATGGGAAGAAACCTTTGCTATCTCCTGTTAATTTGCAGCCTGAATTTGGTTCTGTATTGCTTGATTATCCAACCGTTTGCTTTATGATTAGTGAAGTAAAAGATAATGATGCAGTGTCATTCCTTAAAGGGGTAGATGCTTCGTTAGATATGTGGAAAGTTAATGCTACTGATAAGAATGCATATGTAGCGGCAATAACAGCAAAGTGGAATGCAGCAGCAGCCGATAAGAAAAAAGAAATGCTTATTACGTCTAAGTATATTCACTTGTACTCTCAGGCTTATGAAGCATGGGCTGAATATCGTAGAACTGGGTATCCTAAATCTCTTGTAAAGCCTGGTGAAAAAACCTATGGAGACATAACTTTTGAACCTATTCCTGGTTTTGAGTCGGGTAATGATATTGTCGCTCGTTTTTCATACGCTATTTCTGAATATACTTTAAATAAAGAAAATGTGAAAGCTGCGGCAACATCTATGGGTGGTGATGCACTATCCGTAAAAGTTTGGTGGGCCGGAGGTGGCAAGCAGTAATGTTTAGTTTCGTATAGCAGTTTGTTTAAAGAGGGGCAGGCCGTGAGGTCGGCCTCTCTAGTTGTTGATAAAAAGCAATGGCGATTAATCTAATCGCCATTGCTTTTGTATTTTAATTTGAGAAATGGTAAAAGCAGCCTGTGTAATTCTTTTTATTTATCCAAGTCTTCAAAGTCTAAAACAGGGACTAATAACTCGTTAATTCCATCATTGTATTCTTCTTTATGTGTTGATGGTCTTAATGTACTTATTTCAGGTTGGTTTTGCTTGATATGGCTTAATGCACAATTTAATGCGTGTGTGAATTTTTCAAAATCTTCTTTGAAAAGATAAATTTGGTGTTTCTCGTATAGGGATTTCCCGTTTTTTTGGAGTTTTCTTTTACTTTCGGTTATTGTTATATAGTATTCTGAATACTTCGTGGCTTTAACATCAAAGAAGTAGGTGCGCTTGCCAGCTCTAAACGAGTCTGAATAAATCTCTTCTGCTTTACCTATAGGGTGTTCTTTCTCTTGCAAATCGTACTCCATCATGATTCCCTCATTTTTTAATTCAACACAAGACAAATTTAGCAAAAATAATGTATGTTAAAACAGGTTAATGCTGAGATTCGTGTTATTTTTGGTCTTTATTCCTCTATTGTGTTGCTTAGAATCTTGTTCCCTTATTTTTTTTAAAGAGGTTTGTTAAACCGTTATCAAAACCATACCTTTACGCCAAATTCAAATACAACGTTCTTTATTATTATGGTAAGCAGAAGACTACTTCGAATTAAGGTTTTAAAAGCTCTTTATGGTCATTTTAAGGGTGGAGACAAAACAATTAGTGGATCGGAAAAGGAACTTTTCCTGAGTATTGAGAAAACCTATGATCTTTACCACTTTTTGATGCAGCTTTTTGTAGAAGTAGCAGATTTTGCCCAGAATCGAATTGAAATTGGAAAACAAAAATTTAGGCCGACTCCTGAAGAAAAAAAGCCCAATACAAAGTTTGTTGACAATAAAGTCGTTGATATTTTACGAAAAAACGAACAGCTTGCTAAGCGACTTTATCAAAATAAGCTTTCTTGGGAGTGCTACCCTGAACTGGTAAAGAAGTTGTATACTCGGTTAGTGTCAAGCCAGTATTATATTGACTATATGAATGATGCTGGTCGATCTTTTGAGCAGGATCAGTCTTTGGCTATCAACTTTTTCACCAATGAGATCGAGGATTTTGATGATTTGTATCAAATTGTTGAAGATCAGAGCATCTATTGGATCGATGAGGTGGAGTTTGTGCTTGGTATGATTGTGAGAACTATTGCTAAGTTTAGAGAAGATCAGCCTTCGTATAAAGGATTGCTTCCTTTGTATAAAGATGAGTCGGATGTTGAATTTGCCAAACGTTTGTTTAGAAAGGCTACTGTTAATCATGTTCAATATCGCGAAATTGTTGACGAGTATACCAAAAACTGGGACGTTGATCGAATTGCTTACATGGACATTCTAATACTTGTTGAGGCTATTGCTGAATTGATTGATTTTAAAGACATTCCAGTTAATATAACCTTGAACGAGTATATTGATATCGCAAAGTACTACAGTACCCCTAATAGTAGTGTTTTTATAAATGGGGTTCTTGATAAAATAGTGAAAGACCTTACAGAGAAGAAGGTTATTGAGAAGAAAGGTCTAGGGCTAATTGATCCTCTAAGTATTATTCCGGAAGAATAGATCGAATGAAGCGTTTGTTACCAATTATTTTGGGATTATTTGTTTTGTGCGGTTGTGGTGCTGCTGATAAAAGCAAAGATGGGCGACAAATGTCTGGTGTTAAAAAACAGCCAGTTATGCGTTTTGCTGAAGAATCGGTAGATTTTGGGGTGGTAAAACAAGGCGAAAAAGTCGTGCTTTTTTATACCTTTGAAAATGCAGGAAGTGCCGATTTGGTTATTTACGAAGCACTGCCATCGTGCGGATGTGCAACGCCAAAGTATGATAATACGCCGGTGAAACCTGGAGAGAAACGAACTGTTGAGGTTACCTTTGATTCTGAGGGATGGAATGGAACCCAGCAAAAATCGATTACGTTTAAAACAAATGGAGTACCCGATTATGTAACGGTTACGCTTACTGGAATTGTGGATAATTTTAAATAAATAAAACCCAGGAATGACAAACTTTTCAACTGTTCTTTTACAAGCGGCTCAGCCTCAAGGTGGCGGTTTGAGCATGCTTATAATGATGGTTCTCATCATTGTTGTGATGTACTTTTTTATGATTCGCCCTCAGCAAAAAAAGCAAAAGGAGCTCGCTAAGTTTCGCAGCAATCTCCAAAAGGGTGATAAAATTGTTACAATTGGAGGTATTTACGGAAAAATAGTAGACATTACTGAACAGTATGTTACTGTTGATGTAGGTGGCGATGTTCGCATTAAAATGGATAAATCGGCTATCCTTAAGGATATGAGCGACGCTCAAACACGCTAGTTATTAGCTTAAATTAAAAGGCTTTCGAATTTCATTCCCGATGAAAAAGAAAGCCTTTTTGCTTATAGGTGTATGATATCTACAATTCGCCGATGAGTGCAGGTGTTAAGGTTGTTTGACGGTAACGTTTTGCCAATTAAGCATTCTTGTTTTGATGAAAACTCATTTTTTTGAAGGTTTTTCTGATATAGTTGGATGGAAGCGAAGAATTCGTATTAATGGGAAAGTCGTTCTTTTCTGCTTCTTTCTCTTGTTCTCTAGCATTATTTGGTACTTTAATAAGCTTGGGGGGGATTACCTTATTGATCTTAAAATGCCTGCAAAAGTAGTATATAACGAAACGGATAAGATGCTGGTTGACGAAGGAACTCCTGTTCTTAAGATTCAGGTTAAGACTAAGGGGTATACTATTCTACGATATAAGTTGGGGTCAACGTTTTCTCCTTTTACAGTTGATATTTCGTCGTATCGTTTGCATCGTTACTATGGATCCAAAGGAAATTACTTCATTCTTACAAACTCCCTTAAATCAAACCTTTCAACACAACTGCCTACTAATATGAAGATAGAGAATATTATTCCAGATACTCTATTCTTTCATTTTTCTACACCTTATACCAAAAGAGTTCCCGTAGTTGCAAGTTCTAAGTTTACTTTTGAAGAGCAGTATATGCAGATTGGTGGAATAAAATTGACACCAGATAGCGTGCTTGTAAGTGGTCCTGAGAGTGTTATTAGAAATAAAAAATATGTGCGTACTGCTACAATTGTTGGAGATGCATTAAATGAGTCAACAAGAGGTGTTGTGGCATTGTTAGAAGAAAAAAATGTTGTAACAGATCAAAGAGAGGTAATTTACACTGTTGATGTAGCAAAGTTTACGGAGCGTACGCTAAAACTTCCTATTACCATTAACAATGAAGATTCTACCTCTATTCTTCTAATCCCTTCTCATGCTGAAGTGTCATTTAGAGTCGCTTTAAGGGATTATGGAAAAATTCAGCCATCTCTTTTTAAGCTTAGTACTCGTTTTGACGAAAGATCTTCATTTTCGAATCATGTAAAAGTGAAGTTAGATTCATTTCCTTCGTTTGTGAGTCATGTCAGAATTGAACCTGAGTATATCGAAATATATAGGCAAAAGCAATGATTATCGTTGGACTAACAGGTGGTATAGGATCAGGGAAATCAACCGCTTCTAAAATATTTGAGGTGCTAGGCGTGCCTGTTTTTGAATCGGATAAGGAAGGTCGTTTGTTGTTAGAAGAACCAGATGTTGTTGAAAAGGTTGTCAACACGTTTGGAAATAGCATTATAGCAGATGGTAAGATTGATAGAAAAAGACTTGCTGCTATTGTTTTTGAAAAACCAGATGAACTTGTGAAGTTAAATGAGATAGTTCACCCTGCAATTCGTTCCCGATTCGAGAACTGGAAAAAGCAAAAAATAAACTATCACTACGTGATTAACGAGTCGGCCATACTTTTTGAAAGTGGCCTTTACGAGCAGGTTGATTTTTCCATAAATGTTAATGCACCTTTGGATATTCGTATTCAGCGCGTTGTTGCTCGAGATGGTATTAATAAAATGGATGTTCTAAGCAGAGTTAATAATCAAATGAGCGATGATGAACGTTCCAATCTTGCGAATTGGACGATTTGTAACGACGGGAATTGTGCTATTATCCCTCAGATTATTATGCTTAATAATAAGTTGATGAATATTTAGGAGGTTTATATGCGTTACGGAAGATGGATTGCCGGAGGCTTAGGTTTTTGGCTGGGAGGCCCAATTGGCGCAATAATAGGCTATGCCGTTGGTACTTTAATTGAAAAGGGAGATGTAATATCTCCGTCTCGAACTCAAAATCCACAGGAGGGATTTAGGGTTGCCCTAATTGTGCTAGTAGGTGCAGTTATGAAGGCTGATGGAACAGTGAAAAAATCAGAACTTGATTATGTGAAAGATTTTTTTGTAAAAAATTTTGGTGTTGAAGCGACCAAGGATGCCATGCTGCTCTTAAGGGATATTCTGCAAAAGGAAATACCGCTAAATGAGGTTGGACGTCAAATAGGTGATAATCTAGACTATAATACGCGCTTACAGCTTCTGCATTTCCTTTATGGAATAGGGAAGGCCGATGGTGTTTTGGATGAGAAAGAACTTGTAGTAATAGAGCAGATTGCATATGCAATGGGGATTTCTGGTGTAGATATGGCTTCGACCAAGGGAATGTACTACGAAGATATCAACTCTGCCTACGCTGTGCTTGAAGTTTTACCAACGGTGTCAGACGAGGAGGTTAAGCGCGCTTATAGGGCGGCTGCTATAAAGTACCATCCTGATAAGGTAGCCCACTTAGGTGCTGATGTGCAGAAGTCTGCAACCGAACGGATAAAGCAGGTTAATGAGTCGTATGACAAGATAAAGAAAGTCAGAGGTATGGCATAATTTCTTATATTTGCACGAGTTCAGATAACAAACAATAAGCAATATGGATTTAAGGAAGATTTTGGCAATAGCCGGATATCCAGGACTTTATCAGTATGTCGCTCAAGGTAGAAATGGAATTATCGTAGAGTCGCTTGAAGATAAGAAACGTGCAAACATTCCTGCTTCAGCAAAGGTGAGCGCTTTGGGCGAAATTGCTATTTATACAGATGATGAAGAGGTTGCACTTCGTCAGGTTCTTCTTAATATTAAGGAGAAGATGAGTGGCGGTCCCACCCTTGATGCTAAAAAGGCTACTAACGATCAGCTTAAAAAGGCAATGGAAGAGGTTCTTCCAAACTATGATCGAGATCGTGTTTATGCTTCTGATATGAAAAAACTCTTCTCTTGGTACAATATTCTTCAAAAGAATGACATGCTAGAGTTTGATCCTGAAGAGACCGAAGAGGCAGCAGATGATAAGGCGTAATTACAATATCGTCCTGTAAGAAAAAAGAAAGGCTGTTAATGTTAACAGCCTTTCTTTTTTTATTTCTCTTTTAATGTCAGTGAATTCCTCTAAATAGACGACTCCATCTGATACCGCTAAGTATTCCTTTCTGTCCATCAACGGAGAACCATATAAACGATGCTTTTCCTACAATATGATCTTCTGGAACAAAGCCCCAGTAACGTGAGTCTGCAGAGTTGTGCCTGTTATCCCCCATCATGAAGTAGTAGTTCATTTTGAAGGTGTAGGTTTTACTTAACTTTCCGTTTATATATATGATTGAATCGCTTTTTACTTCTAGCTTGTTATTCTCGTAAACAGCAATAACGCGCTGGTACAATGGGATGTTTTCAATAGAAAGTTTTATGGTTGCGCCTTTCTTAGGCACCCAAAGCGGACCGAAGTTGTCTTCTGTCCACTTAAATGACTTGTGGTGGGGGAATATGTCTATTTGAGACTGATTGTAATCTGTATTAATTGTCTCTGTTACAAAAACGATATTTTCTACTGCTTTAATTTTATTGATGTTTTCGAGAGTTGTTCTAATGTAGTAGGCCGTTTGTTCAGGAATGTATTGGTAGTCTTCTGATCCTATGCCTAAATTTTCGAAAACAGATGGATTTATAGGGCTCCCGTTTGTTTGAACTATAAACGAGCTTTGCTGTCCCTTAAACAGTTCAGATGGTTTTCCATTTATGAAAAGTTGGCCACTTTTTACCTGAAGGTAGTCACCACCAATAGCAACACATCTTTTTATGTAGTTTTCTTTTTTGTCTATGGGGCGAACGGTTATATCGTTGTTGTTCCACACAAAATCACGACCTTGTTCTCTGACTATCCTGTAGTAGCTGTTCTCTTGATTCTGAAGAATGACGGTGTCTCCTTCTGGAAAGTTGAAAACAACGACATCGTTTCGTTTAACATCTCCGAAGCCGGCTAGACGTTTGTAGGGCCACTGTATCCATGTTAAGAAAGACTTCGTCTGGTTGTTTGAAAATGGGAGCGAGTGGTGGACAAATGGAAAAGACAAGGGTGTATTTGGGACTCTAGGCCCATAGGCTGTCTTGCTCACGAAAAGGTAATCGCCTACAAGCAATGTTTTTTCCATAGATGGAGATGGAATGACGTATGCCTCGATAAAAAAGATGCGAATTATTGAGGCTGCAATTACTGCAAAAACAATAGCATCAATCCATTCTATTAGGGCATTTCTTTTCCCACTTTGCTTGTAATTTCTAGGCTTCCAAAAGGTCCAGTTAACCTTTTTAGAAATATACATATCGTAGATAACAATAACGCCTAGTATGAGCCAAGGGTTTTTTAGCCAAATAGTAAAAAGGAGATAGGCTGTGGTGATGTATCCAAATTTAAACCATTTGTTCGAGAAAAATTCTTTTATTTTCTTCATATAATGGGTGATTTGTGTTGTTTCTCTTATAAGGCAAGTAGATCGCTCATAGTATATACACCAGTTTTGCCAGCTAAGAATTCTGCGGCAAGAACTGCTCCTAGGGCAAAACCTTCACGACTCTTTGCTTCGTGGGTTAGTACTATTTTATCAACAGGAGAATCGTAGGTCACCGTGTGCGTACCTGGTATTTCTCCTTTTCGGATCGAAATAATGCCTAGCTTGTTGCTGTCGTTTACCGATTGGTTTATCCAGCCGTTTTTGTTAGTGTAGCTTTCTAGTATACCTTCGGCGGCTGTAATTGCAGTTCCGCTAGGTGAGTCCAACTTTTGGTTGTGATGCCACTCTTCAACTTCTACGGAGTAGTCGTTAAACTTCGACATTATTGAGGCTAGATGTTGGTTTACTTTGAAAAAAATGTTCACGCCTAGGCTAAAGTTTGAAGCATAGAAAAGCGCTCCGTTTTGGGCTTTTACGTATTCCGATATTTCGGGGAGATGATCTAGCCACCCTGTGGATCCACAAACGACAGGAACCCCTGAGTTGATACAGCAATTAATATTGTTGAGCGCGGAGTATGGATTGGTAAATTCGATTGCAACATCGGCCTGTTTAAAAGAGGTGGAGTTCATATCCTCCGAATTGTCCTGATCTATGATAATAGAAATACAATGACCTCTTTCTTTGGCAATTTTCTCGATTTCCTTGCCCATCTTTCCGTATCCGACAAGAGCGATTCTCATGGTTTCTTTGTTGATATAACTGTTAACGCAATGCGAATATTATTATTGCTCAAATATACTAAACTGGCGCTTAGTTTTGGATACAATAGCTAAATCCATCTTTATTATTACGATAATTTACAAGGCCTAAAAAGAGAAAGGAGGCTATTAAGCCTCCTTCTCCTATCTTAGTTTTAACTCTACTTCAATGTTGCAACGATAGCATCGAAAGCAGTTGGGTGATTTAGAGCTAGGTCTGCTAAAACCTTACGGTTTAGAGCAACACCGCTCTTCTTAATTTTGCCCATGAACTCAGAGTAGCTGAATCCGTGCATACGAGCTGCTGCGTTAATTCTCACGATCCAAAGTGCGCGGAAGCTGCGTTTTTTAGCCTTACGGTCGCGGTATGCATAGGTTTGACCCTTTTCCCACGAGTTTTTCGCAACTGTCCAAACATTTTTTCTTGCACCAAATTGACCTTTGGTACGCTTTAAGATTTTCTTTCTTCTAGCTCTTGAAGCTACTGAATTGACTGATCTTGGCATAGTAGTAAATGTTTACGAATTGATAGCGGCCGATTCAACGACACTTTAGGTGCTAATTCATTCGGTTTGTTAATAAAAAATCTTACAATTAAAGTACAAGCAGAAGCTTGATGTTGTTCATATCAGCTGGGTGAACCAAACCGATGTGTGTAAGATTGCGCTTACGCTTAGTGTCCTTCTTGGTAAGGATGTGACGTTTGAAAGCGTGCTTTCTTTTGATTTTTCCGGTGCCGGTGAGTTGAAATCTCTTCTTAGCACCAGCGTTTGTTTTCATCTTTGGCATGAGAACTAACTATTTAAGGGTTAAAACTAATTACTTTTTCTTGGCAACCTTAGGAGCGATAAACATAATCATACGCTTACCTTCGAGCTTTGGCATTTGCTCAACTTTGCCAACCTCTTCCAATTCTTGCGCAAAACGAAGGAGTAAAATTTCACCCTGTTCCTTGAACAGGATAGAGCGTCCTTTGAAGAATACAAAAGCTTTAACCTTCGAGCCTTCCTTTAGGAAGTTTTCGGCATGCTTAAGTTTAAAGTTAAAGTCGTGGTCATCGGTGTTTGGACCGAATCGGATTTCTTTAACAACAACCTTGGCTGCTTTTGCCTTGATCTCCTTCTGTTTTTTCTTTTGTTGGTACAAAAACTTTTGGTAGTCGATAATGCGACACACCGGTGGATCTGCGTTAGGCGAAATCTCAACCAAATCAAGATCTAACTCGTTAGCCAATTTGCGAGCGTCGGCTATAGAGAAGACCCCTGGATTTTCAATGTTGTCGCCAACGAGACGAACCTGCCTTGCAGTAATCGCTTCGTTGATCTTGTGGCCCTCTTCTTTATCTTTGCCTTGTGACTTGAAGGGGACTTTTCCTGGTCTTTGTAGTGCGCTAATAGTTTAATCTCCTATTATTGGTTCTTAATTAACCGGCAATTTGATTCTCAACTTCCGCTTTAATAAGCGATGCGAATTGTTCGATTGTCATAGAACCCTTGTCGCCTTCGCCTTGCTTGCGTACTGCAACGGTTTGGGTTTCTGCTTCTTTTTCTCCCACGACCAAAAGGTATGGGATTCTTTTCAACTCGTTGTCGCGAATCTTCTTGCCAATCTTTTCGTTACGGTCGTCTAAAACGGCACGAATATCGGAATTATTCAGCAAATTTAAAACATTTTCCGCGTATTCGTTATACTTTTCGCTGATTGGAAGTATTACCACCTGCTCTGGGGTAAGCCAAAGAGGGAATTTTCCGCTAGTATGTTCAAGTAATACTGCCACAAAACGTTCCATCGAACCAAATGGTGCACGATGAATCATGATTGGGCGGTGGCGCTTATCATCGCTTCCAATATACTCGAGGTCGAAACGCTCAGGAAGGTTGTAGTCTACCTGAATGGTTCCTAGCTGCCACTTGCGGCCAATAGCATCCTTAACCATGAAGTCGAGTTTTGGGCCGTAGAAAGCAGCCTCACCATATTCTACTACAGTATTAAGCCCTTTTTCTGCGGCTGCTTCAATAATGGCTTGTTCTGCCTTTTCCCAGTTCTCTTCCGTTCCGATATACTTCTCGCGGTTTACCTTGTCGCGAAGCGAAATTTGAGCAGTGTAATCTTTAAAGTCAAGGGTTTTGAAGATGTAAAGTACGATGTCGATAACCTTCATAAACTCATCCTTCAGCTGGTCGGGACGGCAGAAAAGGTGAGCGTCGTCTTGGGTAAAGCCTCTTACCCTTGTCAATCCATGAAGTTCGCCGCTTTGCTCGTAGCGGTAAACGGTTCCAAACTCAGCCAAGCGTAGAGGAAGATCCTTGTACGAACGTGGTTTAGCCTTGTAAATTTCACAGTGGTGAGGACAGTTCATTGGCTTAAGTAGGAATTCTTCAGTCTCATCGGGAGTGTGAATAGGCTGGAACGAGTCCTTGCCATACTTAGCGTAGTGTCCTGAGGTTACGTAAAGATCCTTTTGTCCGATATGTGGGGTGATTACCTGCTGGTAACCATACTTTTTCTGTATTTTTTTAAGGAAGTCCTCAAGACGAGAGCGTAGCTCTGCACCCTTTGGAAGCCATAGAGGTAACCCTTGGCCCACGCGTTGCGAGAAGGTAAATAGTTCTAACTCTTTACCAAGCTTACGGTGGTCGCGCTTCTTAGCCTCTTCGAGCATTACTAGATACTCGTCAAGCAGCTTCTTTTGAGGGAAGGTGATGCCGTAGATGCGGGTAAGCATCTTGTTCTTCTCGTTTCCGCGCCAGTAGGCTCCTGCAATATTGGTAAGCTTTACGGCCTTAATTGAGCTTGTGTCGGGAAGGTGTGGTCCACGGCAAAGGTCGGTAAAATTACCTTGAGTGTAGAACGTGATCGTTCCATCGGTAAGATCCTGAATAAGTTCAACCTTGTAAGGGTCGCCCTTTTCGGTATATGTTTTTAGTGCTTCGTCTTTCGAAACTTCGGTGCGCACGAATGGCGATTTGGTTCTGGCCAACTCGAGCATTTTCTCTTCGATCTTCGCTAGTTCAGCCTCAATGATTTGATGTCCTTCAAGGTCAACATCGTAGTAGAAGCCGTTCTCGATGCTAGGTCCAATGGCTAGTTTGATGCCTGGGTAAATGGCCTCGAGTGCTTCGGCCATAAGGTGTGCCGATGAATGCCAAAAGGCATGTTTACCTTCAGCATCATCCCACTTGTGAAGCTTCAATGTAGAGTCGGTCGTTATTGGGCGCGTCAGATCCCAAACTTGTCCATTAACGGTTGCCGCTAGTACATCTTGAGCCAAGCGTGGGCTGATCGATTTTGCTATATCCAAGCTGGTACTTCCAACAGGATATTCCTTGACAGTGTTGTCAGGAAAGGTAATTTTTATCATACTCTTTTAACATTTACACTTTGAACCTACAAATATATTTGATTTTTACCTTGTAGAAAGGGGAATGCCCATTTAATTGAGGTGTTGCCATGCAATACCTTCATAATTTGCCTTAAAAGAAATTGCCACAAGGGAGTGCGCGCGGGTGTTAGCTTATTGCCTCTTGCTCGTTGTTTGGAGTATCCTCTGAAGTTTTTTCGGATAAAGAAATCCAAATAAAGTAGATAAGCATGGTGTAGAATAGGATGTTGGCTATTTGGCCAACAATGGCAGCTGCGCTAAATAGGGTTACCATGAGAAATGATGTAGTAACTTTTGATGAAATCCATATCAATTTTAGGTAGTCGAGTACCTCTTTTGTTGGTTTCGAGAGGAACGTTTTGGCATAGACTGCAAGGATGAGTAGAAGGCCTAGCAGCTGCAACGATGTCCCAATCGAGTTGCTATACCATTGTATAAAGTAGCCCGCTAGAGGAAGCAGGGCAAGGAGCCCCATTTGCCGAACCATTTTACTGTTGGTTACGAGCGTGCCATTAATAACTATAAGTATCAGTCCGAGCACTTGAGTGCAGGACATGCCAAAGTTAAAGATGGTGCTCCCTATAGGGAGAAAAAGTGTGTATTTTAAGATAGCTCCGCAAATGGCAAGCACTAGGAAGCCTACTGTTATATATAGTAAAGGTTTTAGTCGCATTGTTGATCAGTAGTTTAAAGATGCGGTTTGATACGCTTCTTTTTATTTCTAAGGATAGCTAAAAATGCAAATTAAAATTATTTTTACCAATTACTTTTGGCGTCGCATTAATGGAATGCTTGCAATTAGCACAATTAACATCGCATGTAACTGCATATGAAGACAATTATTGATCTTTTTGAAGAAAGCGTACGGAAATATCCTGACCTTCCATATCTCTGGGAAAAAACAAACGGGGCCTTTAAGCCTACTTCGTACTCGCAAACTAAGGAACTGGTTAGAAGTTTTGCTGCTGGACTTATTGCTATTGGAGTTGAAAAAGAGGATAAGGTTGCGATCCTTGCAGAGGGGTGCAATGCCTGGATGATATCGGAACTTGGGATTTTTTATGCCGCAGCTGTAGATGTTCCTCTTTCGATAAAGCTGGAGGAAGCTAGCGATCTTATGTTCCGGTTGGTGCATTCGGAGTCTAGATTTATTGTTGTTTCTGGAAATCAGCTGCCCAAAATCAGAAAGATTGTTGGAAATCTACCCAACGTACAGAAGGTGATTGTTGCTGGTACTATTAACGATCTTGCCGAAAATGAAATTCTGTGGGATGATGTTAAAAGGTTGGGCGATGAATTCTTGTCAGATGCTGCTAATTGCGAGCTGCTCAACGAACGTATCGCTTCGGTTAAACCAACGAGCTTTGCCAATATAACCTATACATCGGGGACTACTGCCGATCCTAAAGGTATTGTTCTTACGCACAGTAACTACTCTTCTAACGTAGAGCAGGCTCTTTCGCTCATGGATATTCCTGTTGGCTACAAAACGCTGCTTATTCTTCCTCTTGATCATTGCTTTGCACATGTGGCCGGGATGTACAGCTTTATGGCTTGTGGAGCTAGCATAGGAACGGTTCAGGTGGGGCGTACGCCAATGGAGACGCTCAAGAATATCCCTATAAATATTAAGGAGTTTAAGCCAAACTTGCTGCTGAGCGTACCTGCTTTGGCTAAAAACTTCAAGAAGAATATTGAAAACGGTATAAGGGCAAAGGGAAAAGTAACCGAGATGCTGTTTAATGCAGGATTAAAGGTTGCCTACGCCTACAATAAGGAAGGTTTTAACAAGGGTACAGGGCTAAGCTTCATGCTTAAGCCATTGGTGTCGCTTTTCGATAGGATTATCTTTACGAAGCTCCGCGATGTTTTTGGCGGTGAACTCGACTTCTTTATTGGAGGAGGAGCGCTGCTCGATATCGAACTTCAACGATTCTACTACGCTATTGGTATCCCTATGTATCAGGGGTACGGCTTATCGGAGGCAACTCCTATTATATCTTCTAATGCTGCAAAAAAGCATAAGCTGGGCTCTTCAGGTTTCCTTGTAAGGCCAATGGAACTAAAGATTATGGACGATAGCGGTAACGCTTTGCCCGTAGGGGAGAAGGGCGAGATTGTTATTAAAGGAGGAAATGTGATGCATGGCTACTGGCGTAACGAAAAGGCTACTGCCGAAACCGTTATTGACGGGTGGCTGCATACTGGCGATATGGGCTACATGGATAAGGATGGATTTCTATACGTTATGGGGCGTTTTAAGAGCTTGCTGATAGGTTCGGATGGCGAAAAGTATAGTCCTGAAGGAATAGAGGAGGCGCTTGTAGCCCACTGTAAGATGATCGATCAGGTAATCCTATACAACTCTCAAAATGCCTACACTATTGCGCTGATTGTTCCAAATAAGGAGGCTATGAAGCGTTATGCCAATGCTCATCAGCACCATCATCAGGGGTGGGATACCGTAGAGGGTAAGAAGCATGCTATTGAGGAGCTAAATAAGGAGATTGCTCAGTTCCGTAAGGGTGGACACCTTGCCGGAATGTTTCCCGAACGCTGGTTGCCTGCTACGTTTGCCATTCTTCCCGAAGGGTTTACCGAGCAAAATGGAATGATGAATAGCACCATGAAGATTGTTCGTGGAAAGGTGGAGGCTGCCTACAAGGATGTCATCGAGAATCTGTACAAGAATAACGGCAAGCACATCTATGGCGATTATAACATAAAATCGTTATCGTAAAATCGTAGTGTCGTAGAGCTGCGTTTTAAGCTCATCTCTATTTGGCTATAAAAAAACAAGAGCCGCGTTTCAAACGCGGCTCTTGTTTTTATGGGTTATTCGTCCTCTTTTTCGATCAATTTCTCTACCCTTTTAAGAACGGGCATAATGGCCTCACGGGTGGTGTCGTTGGTGGAGAGCATTCGCTCCCTAAAGCGCTCGAGCTTACCAGCAAGCACTTCGTTGTCGGTGCTTTGCATTAGCATTTCTAATGCTTCTGTGAGGTTGTTGTAGATTGCTGCAATGTCGTCATCGTTCATCGTTACCTTTAGGTAGGCTATTTCGTGAGGGGCCTCTGTCGCTTCCAATCCGGCCTCTTCGAGTATGTAGCCGTACTTGAGCGCGTAGGTCATGTCCTCTATCCATCGTTCGATGGTGGTTTGGCGCTGGTTGTAGTGATCGTACAGCTCGTCCTGAACGGCTGCATCAATTGATAGGTCGTCGAGGCGGGCAAAGAAGAAGGTTTGCGTGCGCAGCTGGAAGAAGAAGGGCTCGGTTTGCTCTTCGGTTAAGCCTCTGTCGCGAAATTGCACCTCTAGTGCATCAACCTGGGCATCGTACTTATCAACCAGTTCGGTGTGTTTCATCATAAAGACATAATTATGCTGCAAAGGTAGCGCTTTGAGGCGGGTTTGCAATTCCTCCTTTGGGCTAACCCAACTTGGATGTTGGCGTATTCGTGCGATAGCACATGGTGCTACTTTTAGCGCTTTACGTTATGCTTGGTTTCTGTCTTTTTGCGGTTGCTTTTGTGCGTGGCAGCAGCAGCGGGGTGGGGGGCATAAGCTTGCTTTAGCCTTCTTTGTGCCTTGTAAGGTTTCTTTCGTACTGCTTGAATAACATTTAGCTGCTATCGTCGTACTTAAAGGGTGTGCCACTAAGGGTAAAACGGCCTTCGGTATGATGCTTGAGCCTTGTTGTAAATGAAGTGAGCTCTTTGACTGTTTGGAAAAGTTTCTGTTGGCTTTGCGAATTAAATGGAAACGGGCGAGCGGCGAAGTGGACACGCCGACCTCTCTCGGTTAGGTTCGAATTGTCCATGTAATTCAACTTCATTTTATGTGTCAAGCTCAAATCTTAAAGTACTATGAAAAGGAACCGTTTACTACTAGGTGCCGTAGCCATGACGGCGATGGCTCTATTCCTGATTACTGGATGTAACCAGGCGTACGATGAAGAAACTCCAATTGACCAGACAACCCAGGCTCGTTTGCTTAACCTGCCTTCCAATCCCTCTCCTGATCAGCTTGGCAAGATCCCCGCTGCTACCGTACAGCTGCTATCATTCCCTCCTCAGTCTAGGCTAAAAGCTGCAACTTCGGGCTCTTCGTGGCTTGAGCCTGCATCGCTAGAAAAAACGCTTAAGACCGGACAAAGCGTTACCGAAAAGAAAACAGCCCATCTAACCGGTGCTCCTCCAATTGGCGATGTTATGTTTACCATCGACTTAACCGGAAGTATGGGGGGCGAACTCGAAAATGTTAAGGTTAACTCCGTTAACATCATGAACCAAATTCGGATGATAATTGCCGACTCCAAGTTTGGCGTTATCTCGCACATGGACTACAAGGGCTACTTCTCGGGGTGCGGCTACAGTGCATCTTACGGAAGCGGTCCCGACTACCCCTACGCGCTTAATCAAAGCTTGACTTCATCTAATACGGTTGTTGCTGGTGCTATCAGCGGCCTTAACTTGGGATATGGCGACGATGGTCCAGAAGATTATACCCGCGTTCTTTACGAGACTACTGCTGATGCATCAATAGGATGGCGAAGCGGGGCAAAGAAAATTGTGGTTGCCTGGCTCGATGCTATCCCTCACGATTGTAACGTATTTGGTATTCTAGGCGGAAGCGGATCTACCGGTCCCGATCCGGGTAGAGATGGCGTTGCTGGTACTCCCGACGATTTGGCCATTCTTCCTGTGCTCGACCAGATGGCCGCCCAAAACATCACCCTAATTGTACTGCATAGCGGCGGTAACCTCGACTTGTGGAAGGCATACGCTGCCAAAACAGGAGGCGATGCATTCCAAATAAACAGCGATGGTACCATCCCCGGTGGATCTGATATCGCAACGTTTATCGCCGGTATCATTCAGAGCGAGGTGTCTAAGATTGATAAGCTGACCTTAGAGGTTTGCACGCCCGGTTATGCCGGCTGGTTAACCAGCGTAACCCCTGCCTCGTATACCGATATCGTACTTGGTGAAGATCCTTTAACCTACGACTTCGACATCGCGATTACCGTACCTGCCGGAACTCCCGATGGCGTTTACGAGTTTGACGTTTGCCTAGTTGGCGATGGCGTTGTTTACGGCAAGCAGCACGTTAAGATAACCGTTAAGAATGCCGTAGAGGTGGGCTTCGACGTTCACCCAACCTCATGTCCAAACCCAATCAACCGAACGGGCAACGGGGTTATGCCTGCGGCCATTCTCGGCTCGGCTGGGCTTGATGTAACCCAGATCGATCCTGCATCCATCCTGATCAACGGGGTTGCTGTTCCCGTTAGGTGGAGCATCGAAGATGTTTCGACCCCATACTTGCCTTATGTTGGCAAGAAGCTTAGCGCAACATCCTGCAACACGCTTGGCCCCGATGGCTATGCCGATCTAACGCTCAAGTTTAACCTTCAGGACATCGCCTCGTTGCTGGCCGGTAATGCCGTAGGAGACGTTGTGAAGCTATCCGTTACCGGAAAGCTGCTGGATGGAACCGACATTGTTGGCGAAGACATCATTATTATAAGGAAGTAGCTATTGCTGCTGCTGGAGCAGCGCTCTAGAGCGAGCCTTCGGCCTTGGCTGTACGCATGCGCGGGCAGCGGCCGGGGGCTTTTTTGTGGATGCGCTTGGTGGGGAGCGGATGGGCTATGGGCTGCTGGTTGCGCGTAGGCGGTAGCCGCTATTTGTGCCGGCAACCAAGCCGTTGTGCTCAGCCTCCGAGCCATTGTGTAGAACTACCAAGCCGTTGTGCTCAGCCTCCAAGCCATTGTGTAAAACTACCAAGTGATTGTGCTCAGCCTCCAAGCCATTGT
Source organism: Acetobacteroides hydrogenigenes (assembly GCF_004340205.1). Lineage (NCBI taxonomy): Bacteria > Pseudomonadati > Bacteroidota > Bacteroidia > Bacteroidales > Rikenellaceae > Acetobacteroides > Acetobacteroides hydrogenigenes. The sequence continues at coordinate 13,244 of NZ_SLWB01000008.1, read as the reverse complement.
GTAAAACCTCCGAGCCGTTGTGCTCAGCCTCCGAGCCATTGTGTAAAACCTCCAAGCCATTGTGCTGAGCAACCAAGCGATTGTGCACGACCGCCGCCCCATTGTGTAGCGGGAGCAGGATGCTGTGCTGATCGGTAGTGATCCTTTGTAGCGGGTGGTTCTGCAATTGTTGGTCCATCGTTCGATGGCGGCCGATGGCGGAGCCGTTGCAGGAAAAAACGGAGGTAGCCTGTATGGATACCTCCGTTGGTATGGAATGCTTCAGCCTTGCTAGGTTGGAGGTGGAGCTTATGCTTAGGGGCTAAAGCTTTTTGTTGCGGAACTCTATCGAGGCAATGCGCTTGTACTCGGTGCTGTTAACGCCAAAGAGGGCCTTCACGTAGGTCTTTGCGCTAAGGGCAACATCAACCAGTCCGGTGTTGGGCGTGTAGAGCTCGGCGTTGCGGGCATCGCGGGCGCTGTCGAGGGCAAAGCTGGCCGCATTGCACTCGTTGTTGCAGCTGCGCAGCTCGGCGGCAAAGGCCTTGAGCGCTTCCACCTTAAGCTCCTCCTCGTTGGGCTTGTACTCGGCGATGTTGGCGAGCGCCTCCACAAAGCGGTCGAAGTTATCGGCTAGGCTGTCGAAGCTGCGCTGCGATGTCGATATGGTGGCCACCTTAACATCTGCAGCTGTGGCGGTAGCCTCTTTCTTGGCGGCCGTCCGTGTGCTGGTTATCTTTCGGGCAATGGAGGCTACGGTGGCATCGGTGTTGTCGGCCGATGCCGACGAGCGTAGAACGTTGAGCGCACGGGTTACCAACGAGTTGAGCGGCATGAATGTGCTTTCGCGCTTGTTGCTGGCGTTGGCGTACCGAATGGCGGCCGTATTGAGGGTGTCGATGGAGGCACGGGCCGAAGCCTCCTTTGCTTTAAGCGCTGTGGCTACAATTAGCGGGTTGGCGGGATTGTACTTGGCTCCGTAGGTGGCGATACCTGCTATGAGGTTGCCCAAGTTGTCCACGTTTTTGGCGTGGCCTGTTTCTGAAATACTACTCATGGTTTTAAAATTATTAAGCGTTGTTTAAACTTTATTTTCTCAGAACGAACGAAATGTATAAAATTTTATTGATGAATTAAAGCTTTTTGGCTGTAAAAATTAGCTCTTGTACTTAGGGGGTACTTTATTGATAGCGCAGAGCGACATGAGGGGGCGCTTTTGTTGGCATACCATCGGCAAGCGTAACCTGTTCTGCTCTTTTTTAAAGGCAAAAAAGAACAGAGAAGGGAAGCGTCTTTTCTTTATAAGCTCCTAGCCTCGGCCAAATGCTGAGCCAGTATTTTTAACCGCGAAATCGCTGTGGTAGAGCCGACCCTATCGGGGTACTATGGGGAGTTTTTGTATCTTTGCGCCAAATACGACAACTATGAGCGCAAGCAACCAAAATGCAATATTTGGAATTCGCCCTGTGATAGAGGCTATAAATGCTGGTAAGCAGCTGGATAAGGTAATGATTAAAAACGGTCTTGAGGGCGAGCTGATTCAGGAGCTAAAGGACCTACTCCGTAGGAAAAGGATATTTGCCCAGTACGTTCCTGCCGAAAAGCTTAACGGAATAACCAGCCAAAACCACCAAGGCGTAATTGCATTTGCCGCTCAGGTTGAGTACTACGAGCTCGAAGAGGTGGTAACCGCTGCTCTTGCCGACGAGAAAAAGGTTCCGCTATTTCTCGTTCTCGATGGGGTTACCGATGTCAGAAACTTTGGCGCCATAGCGCGCTCGGCCGAATGCGCCGGGGCTAATGCCATCATCATTCCGGCCAAGGGATCGGCCCAAATCAACTCCGATGCCATTAAGTCTTCGGCAGGAGCGCTTCACTTTATACCTATCGTAAAGGTTCCCAGCCTACGATCGGCCATTTTCTACCTAAGGGATAGCGGCATCAAGATTGTTGCCTCGTCCGAAAAGGCAAAGGATATGATGTATAAGGTAGATATGACCCCACCTACGGCTATCATTATGGGATCGGAGGATAAGGGGATATCGTCCGACAACCTCAAGTTTGTTGACGAGATGGTGAAGGTACCCCTAAGCGGTCAGATCGACTCTCTTAACGTGGGCGTTGCCGCAGCGTTGGTTATGTTCGAGGCCGTTCGTCAGCGTATTTTTGATGCCATGTACGAAGATTAGGCAGATTCCGTTTTAGGATAGCATCATAGAACAAAAGGGCAAGCATTCCGCCAAAGGTGGAGTTTGCCCTTGTTTTTTGGTAAAACCAAGGGCGATTGAGGTCAAGTTGGGGGCTTTTTTTAGCCTTGCCAAAGGCGGTTTTGCCGTCGAGTTAACAAAATGTTTATTTTGTATAATGCTGATATATATTGATATAGCTATGTTTTTGTAGGGGCGTTAGCTTAAAAAATTAACAAAGCCTTAACCGTTTTGTGGAGGATTTTAAGTGAGCAAGATCGGCATAATGGATATTTTGCACCTGTAATTGAACAACGCAGTAAAAACCATCAAAATATCCAAACATTGAAAACTCCTTTGCTTGCAGATAACGAATTGGTAGAGCGAGTTGCCAAGGGCAGCGATGCTTCGTTTGCAATATTGCATAATCGGTATCGAAAAAAAGTTCTAGGCTACATTTGTATGTTTATTAGGAGGCAGGATGTGGCCGAAGATATAGCACAAGATGTTTTCGTAAAGGCCTACCGATCGCTTGTAGAAGGGGCTTACCACGATTCCGGAAAGTTTGTCCCTTGGCTAATGCGGATTGCCCGTAACATGGTTATAGACTACTACCGTAAGGATCTTCCAATTTCCATTGAAGAGAATAGCGCAATAGAGGTAAAGCTGCGCGGCATGTCTACCGACGATTCTCCAGAAAAGGCTATAATTCGGAAGCAGCAGGATAGGTGCCTAAGGATGTTGGTTGATGAGCTTCCAAAGGAGCAGCGCGAGGTAGTAATACTGAGGTATTATATAGGCTTAAGCTTTAAGGAAATCGCCGATTTTACCGATGTAAGCGTAAATACCGCACTTGGACGAATGAGATACGCCATCATAAATTTAAAGAAGAGAGCAAATGTTTTAGAGCGATTCTAACCTCATTTGTGTTTTTAGCAGTTTGTTTGTTAAGTCAAAAAGGGCCCCAAGGGCCCTTTTTGCTTATAGTCGTTATGCTTACGGTGCTTGTCGCGGAGTTTCCCTTTAGTAGAGTAGGGCTACCTCTTGCTTTATTTTTTGCTTTGCCGTTGCTGTTGGCGCGATATCAATGTTGGCGTAGGTTTCGATAATGAGCTTCGATAGCTCAATGGCCCTCATCTCGGGGTGAAGCCTGCCGCTGCACGTGTTGATTAAGCCAATAATGTTGTTCTTGGCGTTTACCACGTACGACCAAGTTTCCGGGCTAACGTACAGCTGCTGCGAGATGTTGTGCTCAAACTCGGAACGGATTGCGCTAAGCAGCTTGGCTTGTAGGCTTGCAACCGTATCCTCACTTTTGTTGACCCTCACCACCAGCGAGTCGGGGCTAATTCGTTCCAGAAATACGATGCACCTTTCGTAGGCTTGAAGCCGGAGAGGGAGGGTAACCTTGTTGCTCGCAATCTGTTTTTCTATATTTTGAAACGATTTCTGATGGCGCAACGTAAGCGTAATCGCCACAATTGCTACTGCTGCAATACAAAGTACTGATACGGCAAACACTATCTCAATCATAGTCTGAAAAAAAATTTATCAAATTTACCTAAAAGATATGAGATTGAAACCTTAAAAGCTAAGCGGCAAGGTCAACTTTATACTTAAAACGTTTATTTTGCATAAAAATTAGTTGATAATGGGTTCTGTAAAACAAAAGAGATCTGTTAAGAAAATTGCTGTAATCGTAGCCGTCGCACTATTTGGCGTTGCTATGTTTTTTGGACTAAGGCTATACACCAACATGTTTATGCCAAATGTCGATCTGAAAGGGGAGAAGCATGCCCATATCCTGATCCCCACAGGAAGCAGCTACGATGATGTTATTGCAATCCTTAAGGAAAAAGGATACATAAAGAACCTAGAAAGGTTCCAAAAGTATGCCGAAGAAAAGGGATATGATAAAAAGGTTAAGCCGGGTAGGTATAAGCTGATAAGCGGAATGAGCAACCGTAGGATGCTTAACATGCTGATATCTGGAAGCCAGGATCCTGCTCGAGTATACATCAACAATATTAGGACAAAGGAGAAGCTGGCTTCGGTACTAGGTAAGCAGCTGGAGCCCGATTCGCTGGCTATTGTAACAATGCTAAACAGCGACTCCGTTGCTCAGTCTATAGGGATGACTCCCGAAACTATTATTAGCCTTTTCATCCCCAATACCTATGAGTTCTACTGGAATGTTACTCCAAGCGAAATTCTTTCGAGAATGAAGAAGGAGTACGATGGCTTTTGGAGCAAGAATCAGCGTCAGCAAAAGGCCGATTCGTTGGGCTTAACTCGCGAGCAGGTAATAACTGTTGCCTCAATTGTCGACGAGGAAACAAACTATACTCCCGAGATGAATACGATAGCAGGCGTTTACCTTAATCGCCTCAAGAAGGGAATGCTGCTGCAGGCCGATCCTACCGTAAAGTTTGCAATTGGAGATCCTACAATACGTCGTATTCTTAATAAGCATCTAACCTTCGATTCTCCGTATAACACCTACATGTATCAGGGATTGCCCCCAGGCCCTATTGCTCTACCTTCAATAGAGGCCATTGATGCGGTGCTGAACAGAGCAAATACACCTTACCTCTACTTTTGTGCAAAGGCCGATTTTTCGGGGGCGCATGCTTTTGCGGTTACAAAAGAGGAGCACGAGAAAAATGCTAAGCTTTATCAGGCTGCACTTAATAAGCGAAACATAAAGAAGTAAAAATAAAAAGCCGCTCTAAAGCGGCTTTTTATTTTTCGTAAGATATGGATTCTATTATAGAATGTTTACCTCTTTCTCTAGGGTAATTCCAAATTCTTTGGATACGGTTCCGATTATCTCGTCGGCTAATTCGATAACCTCCTTTCCGGTGGCATTTCCTAGGTTTACTAGCACAAGTGCTTGCTGGCTGTGGATGCCTACATTCCCTCTTTTTATACCCTTATAACCACAGGTTTCAATGAGCCAGGCGGCAGGAATCTTTGTAAGCCCGTTGTTGGCAGGGTAGTTTGGTACGTTTGGATATTTTGCTCTTATAGATTCAAATTCTACATTGGGGATTGTAGGATTTTTGAAAAAGCTTCCACAGTTACCCATCAACTTGGGCGATGGGAGCTTACGTTCGCGGATAGAGATAACGGCATCTCTTACAGTTTGGATATTTCTTTCGCTGTAATTCTTTAGCTCTTCCTCTATATTGCCGTAGTGAGTTTTGAGCATAGGCTTTTTGCTAAGGGTAAACGTGACATGGGTAATTGCCGTTTTCCCCTTTAGATCTTTTTTGAATATGCTATCACGATAGCCAAACTGGCAAAAATCGTTGTTGAAGCAAAAATGCTCAGCATTATCTAGGTAAAAGCCCTCTACTGCTGTTATGACATCTTTAACTTCAACACCATAAGCACCTATATTCTGTACAGGACAAGCACCTACGTGCCCTGGTATAAGCGATAAATTTTCTAGTCCTCCCCAACCTTGTTCAACGGTTAGCTTAACTAGATCGTCCCATTCCATGCCTGCACCTACCTTTATTGTTGTGCTATTGGCATCTTCGGCAACTATTTGTATGCTCTTATCTGAAGGTTGAAGAATTACTCCTTCAAAGTCTGATGTGAATATAATGTTGCTTCCACCTCCCAGCACAAAAATTGGTGCCGATTTATTCGATTTTAGAAAGGTAACTAGTTCATCATTAGTAGCGGTTTGGACTAACTTTTTTGCTTTCGCGTCAATTCCAAAGGTGGTGATTTCCTTTAATGGGAAGTTTTCGTATACGATCATTGGGCTGTTGTTTGGTTGCGCAAAGATACAAATCGCATATTCGATATACGATTCATAAGGGCATACTTCTTCTGTTAAAGAGTTTGATCTGCTTCTTTTTCGTTGGCTTCTATGCCTATAATTTCGAATAAGCTATCCTTGCTCGGAATAGCGATCATTTGGTAGACAATAAATATTGCTCCAATTATGAGAAGATGGGTGTTGCTCGAAAAGAAGTATAGCAATAGGTTTACAACAAATGCCGAACAAACAAGTACAAGTCTTGAGTAAAAGGCTACCCTGTAAATTCTAAGGCTTAACTCGGTGGGTTCGTTACTGCTTATTCGCTTAATTCTCTTGTTGAAAAGCCAATTTGATAGAGGGATGAAAATAATAGCAATTACAATTGCAGTCAAGTATAGCTTTGCTGCCGTTTCTGCGGTCACCGCAATCGGGATGTTTTTTTGAGCAAAAGATGTAATTAGCAGAAGTATAATCATTGCTCCAATACAGCTCCAGTTTATTCTAGAAAGAGTAGCTGATGTTTTGTCGATTAGTTCATTTTGAAATGTCATAGCACTAGGCTTTAAGTTTTAGGATGTTTGTGTAGTTCATACATTCTCTTAGGCATTCTCCTGTTATGAGGGCATCTTCGAGAGCGTTGTGCTCTAGGCCTTCTCTTTTAAGATCGAAAAAATCGGCTATTGCGTTTAGGCTTAGTGATCGAGGTGTTTTTATACCGTTTTTAGCCAGCACTTCAAAAAGGTAGAAGGCAATGTTGTGAAGATCGATCAGCATATTTGAGAAAGGCCATTCCTTTTTTTCTTGGCGGTAAGCAGCTTTTAAAAAAACGATGTCGTACATTACGCTTTGTCCGCAGATGTTTAAGCTTCGGAGCGAGTTGTGCTTAAGATATTTAGTAAGCCATTCTTCGAAATCTTCAAGAACTTCATGTAGCATAGGAGCATCCTCCAGTTCTTCTAGGCTAAGCTGATGGATCTTTTGGGACGACAACGAAAAACTTTCTCTGTTTTCTGGATATACGTTTGAAATATAGGTGCTTTTAAGGTTCCATTCTTTGTCGTAAAGAGCAGCTCCTAATTGGATGATCTCATGCCATCCTGGTTCAATACCGCTTAATTCCAAATCCAAAACTAGATTAGCCATAAGAAAAATGCATTGCCCAAATTTATTAATTCAAATGAATAATTAACATTATTAGTAAAAAAAAAGACCATCTAGCGGATGGCCTTTTTTGGTGGAGGTATTGCTTACTCTATTTTACGTACGTTCTTGGCAACATCTTGCCCATGTATGTTTTGTTCAATGGTGAACTCAACAGGATCCCCAGGCATAAGATCGTTAAAGTCGACGTCCTGAAGGTCTAGGTAGTGGAAGAATAGGTTGTTGTTTGGATGTTTAATAAACCCATAACCATTCTTTAAACTTAGGATTTCTCCTTCTTGGTAGTCTTCGCTTGCGATAGAAACCTTTGATTTTGGGGCAGCTGCAGTAATGTTTGTTGCAATTACTGGTTTTGGAGTGCTCTCGTTGCTAACAAAAAGATTGTCTACGATCTCAGAATCTTCTTCGTTTTCATCGATTTCTGTGTGCATTGGGACAGGATAGCTAACCTCCTCGAGTAAGTCCTGAGAGGTTTTGGTTACTACTTTTTGTCCTTCGTCGTTGGTGTATTCAAACTCCCAACCAAGCACCATTACGCGGGTTCCAAGAGTGTTGAGCTTGCGTACGAGTGGTACGTAATCGCCATTAGAAGCAATTAATACTACGATGTCAAATTGCTTGTAAATAGCTAGTTCAAAAGCTTCAAGTGCTAACCATACATCAATTCCCCTTTCCTCTTTCTTCCCAAAGTTATTTTTGAATGGAAGATAGTGCGTAATTACGCCTTCTGACATTAGAATGTCGTCAAATACGCGATCGTAGTAGAGTTGATTTCCGCGCTGGCTTGCATCTTGTGCGCTATACCTACATCTAAAGTAGTGGGCATCGGCAATTTTACAAAGCTTAATGTCTACGTTTTCTTCTTTTGCTACTAAGTGGCGGATGTAGTAGTGAAGACCAGAGATGCTTAGGCGTCTTTTGCGTGGGTGAACGTAATTGTAGTAGTTGCTTACTTGAAGGAAATAGTTACCGTCGTAAAAAACACCGATTCTTTTTAGAGAAGAGGCACATCCGTTGTTCATAATTGTACTGTTATTAAAATTTACTATAAAATTTATGATACAGGCCGTGTTGATACACTTCACTGTTGCATATTAGGGCAGTTTTATATTTGAACTAAAACCAAAGTAAAATTACTACCATTTTTTAAAAAAAACATTATGTTTTTCACGAAAATGACTGATTGAATTAAAAAAAAGAAATATTAACACATTTTTAATATGTTGATAATTAAGTATTGTTTAAAAGTTCCTCCGTAGTTAATCTGCTGATTTTTTAGTTACGAGGTAAAGGTAATACTTGCGGAAAATTGCTTTTGCAAGTTGCTGTTTGAAAATTCTATTAGAGGGATTGGTGTATTATCAGCTAGGTTGCTATTCAACCTTCCCAATTTTTGAATTTATCCGTTTTAACGCTTCGTTTATTTTTTCTTCTGGCACAATGTAGTTAAAGTCTCCCCAAAAATCGGGATCGTAATTGTAAGGTATATCAAGGAATACAACCTGAGGGCGTATGGTTTCTTGTTTGTCGAACTTGATGACGTTTTTAGTATCTACGTCGCAGGTTGCCATTTCTAGGAAAGCGGTATAGTTATTGCTGAAAAAGCGTCCTTTCTTTCTGACCTTGAGCTGTATGTCGCACTTCGCATGATTGGTAAAGTAATGATTCCCAATTTTTCGGTATGTAAGGCTATATGCAAAGCGTTCGGGTTTTACTATATGCGTTCTCCTGTTTTGAGAGATAAGGTAGTCGGATGCTTTAGATATGAATGACGGGTTAATCTCAAAATCGGCACCAAGGATGGCTAGACTATCTGTGTCTATGTATATAGTACCTGTAAATAGGGGCTCTTCTATAGACTCTTTTTGTACGAAACCTATGGCGTAGGCGTTATGCGATTCGTAAGAGATTATATCGGAAAGGGTGTATCGGTATTTATCAACTTCTGAAAGTTCTAAAAAGTCGGGTATGTTTTTCGCAATGTCTAGGCTAAGACAGGCCGATACGCCCCCTTTTAGCTTCATCAAAAGGGTGTCTGTCTGATCGGCGTTTATTATTTTTCTCGATTTAATTTCTTTAACTTGCTCTGTTCCTAAAAATTGATTTATAGTAGGTTTGTATATCTTTAGGATGGCTTCGGCGTAACTAAGGTAAGTGCTGTTTTTAAGAACGCCTTCGCGGTAGAATGTTGTGAGATAGAAAGGGATTGGAGAGTAATTAGTTTTGAGGTTCTTGATTGTGCTTGTTATAATTTCAGTTGGGTCAACTCTGCGTATTACAACTTCTTGTAGCGAAACTATATCTGGTTTAAGGTAAATGTCAATTTTTTGATCACGAACAAGCATTACTGGCAAAGTGTAGGGTTTGTAGCCAATATGTGAAATTCGAATATTGAGCTGCTCGTTGCTCTGAGGTAGCTTTAGAATAAAAAAACCTTCGCCATTGGTAATGGTTCCGCTAGAAGTGCCTTCTATGGCTACTGATACATACTGAAGTGCTTTGCGCGTTTGGTTGTCGTAAACGGTTCCTTTTATTGAAATTATTATAGTACTATCGTGCCTGTTCTGTTCGCTTTTTGGGGTAGCTGTAGTTTCCTTCTTTTCATATATGAGTATATGCTTGGATAGGACCCGTAAATCAAGTTTTGGATTGTTAAGAAGCCCCTTTATAATGCTTTCCAGTTTTTCGCCTCTTGCCTCAAGCTTAACCCTTCTCTCGTTTTCGAGTATACGGCTGTCGTATATAAAAAAGTATCCTGTTTTTTGGCTTACGATGTTTAGCGCATCGTAAAGAGATACTTTTTTGGTGTCAAACGAGTATCGATTTTCTAGTATGCTGTTTTGTGCGTTTGCCTCTATTAGGGCTATTGTAAGAAGAGAGCACATCAGCAACAATCTTTTAAATAATTGTGCTGATGTGTGATTGGTGAAACGTATAGCAGTTTGTTGGCTACTTTGCATTTGTAGGGCTTAGAATTATTTGGTTATCCTTTTTTGTGCTCTCTAGGTTTAATGTAATGCATATTAATTCTGTTATAGTGCTTAATGAGTTTTCGTTAAAGGTAACCGTAAGTCGACGATTAGCAGTTTGCTCGTCTGCAATTGCTATATTCGATTGATAGTTTCTGTTTATTACTCTGACAATATTTTGCAGCGTTTCATCTTTAAACTGCATCTTGCCTAACCTCCAAGCTAGTGATCCATCGTCGTCCCATGCGCTTTTTTCAAGATTGTTCTTGCCGAGTACTATTTTTTCGCCTGCTACCACAACTTGGCTAATGCTGGGGTTTTTTTTAAGAGAAACCTTAACCTTGCCTCGTTCAACAACCAGTTCAAACGTTTTTGATTCGTATGATTTTACGTTAAAGGCTGTTCCTAGAACTTGAATGTAGGCATTTTCTGTTTCAATGACAAAAGGCTTATCGGGATTTCTTGCAATGTCGAAGTATGCCTGTCCGTTTAGAGCAACTTTGCGTTCTTTCTTCGAAAATTTGATGGGATACTCGAAGTTGGTGTTTTGGGCAATGTATACAATTGATCCATCAGCAAGGGTTTTTACGATAGTGCTTTGATCTTGTTGGTTAAGCACGCTAACCATCTGTTGTTTATTTATCTTTGTGGTTGCCCAAAAAGTTGTTACCCCTAAAACAGCTATCCCTGCTACTACGGCAGCATATTGTAACATTTTTCGTGGAACTATGCTGTGCTTGGTCGATTTTGCTTTTGGGATTAGGTTTTCCTCTTCTAAACGGGTGTTTAGCTTATCCCATGCATCGTTAGTGTTAACTCTTTTATTGCTGTTGTGGCTATCTAACATTTTCCACTCCCTTTTTATTTCATTTATAAGCAGAGCATTATTTGGCTCTAGGGCAATATCAATCTCAAAGTTTGCCCTTTCGTTTTCTTCCATCTCGTTGGCCAAATATTTGGCTATTAATTCTAAATGCTCTATGTTGTTTTCGCTTAGCTTCATGGCTGTAAAAGTTAGTGTTGTTACATGGCTACTCGGTTAAACCGTTTGAGGTTTTCTCTGAAAAGATGGAGGGCTTTCCCCATATCTGCTTCTACCGTTTTTATGGAAATGGCGAGTTTTTCAGCAATTTCTTGATACTTTTTACCTTCAAATCGGTTCATCTGAAATACCTTTGAGCACCTTTCTGGAAGCTGATTTAGCGTATCGGTAATAACTTTGTTTAGTTCTTTGGCTACCATTTCGTCCTCTACGGTTGTCGATTCTACCTCAACGAATTCGCTTTTACTTCTTTCTGCGTACCGTTGGCGTACCGATTGCTGCCGTAGGTAGGAGAGGGAGTTGTTTTTTATAGATCGGTAGAGGTAGGCGTTTAGCGATAGCTGAATGGATAGCGAAGCTCTATTTTTCCAGTAGCTATAAAACAGATCTTGAACGATTTCTTCTGCAACATCCATGTCTCTGACTATTCCATTGGCATAGAGGCAAAGCGGCTCGTAGTATTTTTTGAAGAGCTGCTCAAACTCTTTGATGTCACCTTCCTGAATCTTTCGTTGTATGGAGATTTCGGCAAGTCCCATGCTGCTGTTTTTATGGATAAAGATACATTTTCGGGTTAAAAGATAATCTCCCATACAGGGAGATTATCTTTATATTTAAATTTTCTAGTTGTTAGTCTTTTCCATGTACTTTGCAATCTTTTTGATGGCATTTTCTATTGATTGCTCTGGTTCTATAATGTTGCTTTCTCCCCAGAAGTTCTGATCTTGTAGGTCTTGTAACCGATCGTTAAGGACCATCGATGTTTTAAACGTTTCGTCGTTTGGAATTTTGGCAACATTTTTCTTAGAGATATTGGTGACAGCCATTTCCGACATTACGGTATAGTAGCTGTTAAACCATCTCTTTTTCCAGTCTGCTTTAAACTTCATCTCGTTGCGCACATAGTTTACGTAGTACTTGCCATCGGGGCCTGTTTTGTACGAAACCAAGTAGCTGGTTGAGGTTGGCGTCATTTTTAGGCCAATTGGTTTCTTCTTGATGAAGAACGATTCGGCTTTTGCTTTGTCGCTGATATCCATGCTGAATTCAGCCATAGTGAGCGCTAGCGTTTCTTGGTTGATATAGAATTTGCCGTAGAATAGAGGATATGGCTGTTCGAATGCAGGGCTGAAGCTGATGATGTAGTTTAGCTTGTTGTTGATGTTTACAACACCTTTCATTTCGTACTTATAGTCGCGAAGAGCTTCGAGCGAGAACAGGTATTCTGGGTTCTTAACAACATCAAGGAGTAGGGCTACCGTAGGACCGCCTTGGAGCTTAACCAAAAGGGTGTCCGCTTTTTTGATATTGGTTCCTTTGCGGCCTTTTTCAACTCTTACTCTGTCGTTCTCGAAGCTGGTGTACGATGCCTTGTAAATATCTACTACGGCTTCCGAAATAGAGAGATAGTCTCGTTTTTGTTTGATTATTTCCCTGTAAAATCCTTCCATCATAGCAGGGACTGTCGAGTAGTTTTGGGCAACGTCCGATATGGCCATTCGAACGAGCATGTCAGGCGATTCTGGACGGATTATGATTTCTTGCAGCGACAGTGTATGTGCCTCAACATAGTATACGCCTGGTTTTCCGTTGCTTTCTTCAATCTTTAGTTTGCTATTCTTGTAGCCAACGTGCGAGATTTCGAGCTCCGTTGCGTTGAGCGATTTGGGTATCTTTATTATGAATTCCCCCTCGGAGTTGGTTACGGTTCCAATATTCCCGTTTGGAATGCTAATATTTGCAAATGCAACGGCTTGTCGAGTATTTACATCCTTAACAATTCCATACACGGTTGTGTAGTTTCCGTTTTGAGCGAAGGCAATTCCGAAACTAGCTACTAACACGATTGTCATGCCAATTTGTAGCATTCTTTTTACTAGGTTTCTCATGGCTGCTATATTTAGAGCGTTCGACATTTTGTTTGTTGTTTACACTCTTATGATGTACAACTAGGAGAATCCCCTATAGAAAAGTTGACTTTTTTTTGTCCTTTTAAAAAAAAAGAGACGTTGGGTCAACGTCTCCTCAGGGCTATTCGAGACTGTTCATGCAACTGTGTCTGCAAAATGATAACGTTAACTTTGCAGACAATGGAAGAGAAAGAAAAAGCAGCGAGCTTCAGCTACGAGGAT